>JBCBZF010000169.1:0-8749 GCA_039815525.1 Bacteroidota bacterium
ATGGTATTTCTGAATCTGTGCCCGAAAACAACGATTTTAAAAATGCACTCGCCATTTCATATGCTAAACTGGGAGAGACCCATTCAGCCCTGGGCAATCTGGATGAGGCCTTGAGATTTTTTGAACTGGATACAGATTTAACAAAACAGCTCTTCGAGGCATTTCCACAGAATGTCAGCTTCAAAAACAGCCTCGCCATTTCATATGAAAAACTGGGATCTACTCATTCTAAGCTGGGTAATCTGGATGAGGCCTTGAGATTTTTTGTTGATGTAACGGAGCTATTTGAACAACTCTTCGATGCATTCCCAAAGAATGTCAGCTTCAAAAACGGACTGGCCATTTCGTATGCTAAACTGGGAGAGACCCATTCAGCCCTGGGCAATCTGGATGAGGCCTTGAGATTTTTTGAACAATACAATCAATTAGAACAACAACTCTTCGAGGCATTTCCACAGAATGTTAGTTTCAAAAACGGACTCGCCCTTTCCTACACTAAGTTGGGAGATATTTATCAGAAACTTGAGCCAGAGAAGGTAAAAGCCTACTTCCTGAAAGCGGAACAGATTTGGGAGGAGATGGTTGAGGCCTTTCCGGCTTATCCAGCGTTTCAGAAAGATCTAGATTGGGTAAAGGGGCAACTGGCGGGATTGGATGAGGGATAGGTTTGGTCTGCCTATTACAGTCTCGAACTTATACAGTTTCGTTTCCTGAAAAATCCGTAGTTGTAAACGAAGGAATTATCCCAAATCAAGTTTGGGACAGGTCTCAGGATCTGGAGTCATATCAAATTAGATCAGATCCTGAATAAATCTTCTGCTGCGCTCCAGATTTTTCAGGAAACGAATAGAGTGGGTCAGCCGCACGGGAGACGCGATAAATCGGCGTCTCTACGGGTTTGGGATCATTTTTGTAGAGACGCCGATTCATCGCGTCTCACTGTCTAAACCAATTTCAATTGACATACATCACGTCTCGAAGCAGAGTCCCCTACCACTCAAAATGCCTCTGAATCATCTCCGCGACCTTCTCCGGCGTTAGATCTGTATTATTGATTTTTAGATAATTGGAGCGGGTGAACTCTCCCTCATGGTGATTGAAACGATACTCACTTTCATGCTTGAGGAGCATTTTCTCCGATTGTGCCAGGTCGCGCTTGGTGGCTTTGTGCTGTAAGCGGTTTTCGGTTTTGTTTCGTCTTAGGCGTTCATCCAGATCCGCTTCCAGTTCGACATAAAAAATTTCCGCTCCCTTTTCCTCGAATATGCTGATGATCCGGTTGACATAGGCCACTTCACGTTCCGGGCCGATCGCCCAGACGAAGGTGAAAATCATGCCAGGCAGATCGCTATTGGCGACTTCTTTGAAAATCTCAAAGCGAAAGAGTTCGACCAATCGCTTGAAGGCATCGTCTGACCAGTCAAAAAACTGTTTGGCCAGCTCAATCGACATGTGATTGTGAAAGAGTTTCAAATCAGTACGTTCGGCCAGATGCTGGCCGACGGTCATTTTACCCACCGCTGGTGGGCCAAAGAGAAGGAGGAATTTCATTCAATTGGGTTGAGTCAATCAAAAGATAAGTGATTTTCCGCCAAAAGCACGATCTTCATTCTTTCATTCTCCTTACAAGATTCTCAACCCATGAATTACCACCTTCTCGGTCAAACCGGCCTCAAGGTTTCTTCTCTCTGTTTTGGTACCATGACCTTCGGGGATGCCGCTGATGAGAGCATGTCGGAAAAGCTCTATGCCATGTGCCGTGATGCTGGCATCAATTTTTTTGACTGCGCCAATGTCTACGCCAAAGGCAAATCTGAACACATCCTGGGTCGCCTGATCAAAGCCCACCGTGAAGAGGTAATCATTGCCACCAAAGCCTATTATCCGATGAGCAAGGATGTCAATGGGCGGGGCAGCAGTCGGGTGCATTTGTATCATGCGCTGGAAGGGAGCCTGAAACGGCTGGATACAGACTATATCGACATCTATTATCTCCACAATTTTGATGAGACTGTCTCGCTGTACGAAAGTCTGGCTACGCTCAATGACTTCGTCAGGCAGGGAAAGATCCGCTACATCGGCCTTAGTAATTTTGCCGCCTGGCAGGTGATGAAAGCCATTTCTGTAACCGAAAAACATCTTTGGTCTTCAATTGCCTGTATCCAACCAATGTACAATCTTCTGAAACGGCAAGCCGAATCTGAAATCTTCCCCATGGCGATGGATCAACGGCTCGGTGTGTTTCCATACAGTCCAATGGGCGGCGGCTATTTATCTGGCAAGTATCTGAAAAACAAAGATGCCAAAGGACGTTTTGACAGCAGTCATATGTATCAAAAGCGTTACAGTCGGCAGGGAAATGAAGAGATTGCAGCCGAATTTGTGGCGCTGGCAGAAGAAAGTGGGTTCCATCCGGCCAGTCTGGCGGTAGCATGGGCGGGCTCACATTCAGCGGTTACGGCTCCCATTATTGGGGCGCGAAATGTTGCCCAACTTGAGACGGGGCTGAAAGCCGTAGAGGTGGACATGACCGATGAACTACGTGCCCGAATTTCTGCTTTGTCTCCCACCCCGGTTCAGGCCAATGACCGGACCGAAGAACAGATGTAGTTCCAAATAATCAGATGACTCATGATGCAGAAAAAGGTCCCCCTCATTGATATTTCTTCCCTGCACGATGCACAGGCTGATCATCAGGCAGTTGTTGATGCTTTGCGCCAGGCTTGTCGTGAATATGGGTTCTTCTACCTCAAAGGGCATGCGGTGCCTGAGACCCTGCAAGCTCGTTTGGAGGATGAGAGTAAGCGTTTCTTTGCCCTACCCCAGGCTGAGAAAATGAAGATTCGAATGGCATTGGGTGGAAAGGCCTGGCGTGGGTATTTCCCGGTGGGAGATGAACTGACTTCGGGACGCCCTGATCTGAAAGAAGGTTTGTATCTGGGGACTGAACTGGGGCCGGAGCATCCGAAAGTAAAAGCGGCAATTCCGATGCACGGAGTCAACCTTTTCCCTGAGGGTATGCCGGAATTCCGTGAGACGATTCTGGCCTACATAACTGCGATGACAGAACTAGGCCATCTGTTGATGAAGGGGATTTCGCTGAGTCTGGGACTCCAGGCAGATCATTTTTCCCATCATTATACAATGGATCCGCTCACCCTCTTTCGCATTTTTCATTATCCTGCCGCCAATAATCCGTCCGAAAAGAGTCAGTGGGGCGTCGGAGAGCATACTGATTACGGCTTACTGACGATCCTGAAGCAGGATGAAACCGGTGGTTTGCAGATCAAAAGCCAGGACAATTGGCTGGAAGCACCTTTTATCCCCAACACCTTCGTCTGCAACATCGGTGATATGCTCGAACGCCTCACCAAAGGCATATATGTCTCGACGCCACATCGGGTCCGGAATCGTGCGTCATCCGGCCGCTTGTCATATCCTTTTTTCTTTGATCCTTCTTTTGATGCAATGATGAAACCACTTCCCATTGTCCGGAAAGCGAAAACGGAAGCGGCTTCGCGCTGGGATGGGGCCAATGTGCATGATTTTGATGGGACGTACGGAGAATATTTACTGGAAAAAGTTGCGAAAGTCTTTCCGGAATTATGAAGGGAAATCATGAAATAAAGGGAATAGTTGTCAGGACAGCTGATCAATAAAATATATGCTTTATAAAATGTATTGATGATCATATGGGGCTCTGCTCGCTTTGGTGTACCTTTGTAGCTGTTTGAATCGGAAAAAAGGGTAGATACGGTCCAGAGGCGGTTTTGTCTCCACTAAATAAAGTCGTATCATACCCGTTTAAGTAACCAAAACTTCGAGGCATGGCATACCAACCTGTAAAGTTCCCGCCCTATCGGCAGGATGAATTCTTAAAAACATTACGTGGACGGATCGATGGCTATTTCGCTGAAAAAGGCATCTCCCAGCACGCAAATGCCGAAATGGTGTTCAAGACCTTTTGTCTGGTCTCTCTCTATATCGTTCCCTACATCTTGATGATGAGCGGTGTGATCAGCACTGCATGGGGCATTTTTGCGGCATTTTTGATCATGGGCTTTGCCAAAGCCTTCAACGGCATGGCTGTGATGCACGATGCCAATCATGGTGCATACTCTGCCAACCCCAATGTCAATCGTTGGGTTGGATACGTGCTCAACATGCTGGGTGGCCTGGTATTGAACTGGAAAATTCAGCACAATCGCCTGCACCATTCCTATACCAACATTGACGGACATGATGAGGACATTGACGCTGGCTTCTTCCTGCGTTTTTCTCCTTCACAAAAACGTCATGGTTTCCACAAAACCCAGCACCTCTATGCCTGGATCTTTTATGGATTGAATACGCTGATTTGGGTAACCATCAAAGATTTCCTCAAACTGGCGCAGTACAAGAAGAAGGGCTTCATCACTTCCAAAGACAATAAGTACCAGATTACGCTCGCCAAGATCATTGGCCTGAAGGTATTTTATTTTACCTATGCTCTGGTCCTGCCTTTGATGTTTCTGCCCGTTGCAAACTGGGTGATTGTGGTGAGCTTTATGGCCATGCACTATGTGGCTGGATTGACGCTGGCATGTGTATTCCAATTGGCGCATGTGATGCCGACTTCTACTTATCCTATGCCGAATAATCAAGGCAGTATGGAAAATCAATGGGCCATCCACCAATTGCATACAACCACCAATTTCTCCCCCAACAGCCCGGTCTTCTCCTGGTTCCTGGGTGGATTGAACTATCAAGTAGAGCACCATTTGTTCCCCAAAGTCTGTCACGTACACTATCGCAACCTCGCACCGATTGTGAAGCAAACGGCAGAAGAGTATGGTGTTCCCTACAACAATCAGGGAAGCTTTCTGAATGCGTTGTATCAGCATGCCAAAATGCTCAAAGCGCTTGGGAATGAAGAATTGACCCCTGAAGGCTTGACCGAAGATGGGTACAAGAAAGAAAAAGTAGCGGTTCCTGCATAAGCAGGCATACCATTGCATCAATAAAAGCCGCTGTCAGTGATTCTGGCAGCGGCTTTGTGTGTCAGATATCCAACTTTCGAAACCAATCTGCATCTTTGAGAAAAGTAAAAAATGATGAATGTCAAGCTCCTGCTTCTGCTGTGTTGTCTGTCGATACTGTTTGCCTGTGAAAAAGAAGTACCCCCTCCGGCGGAGCGTGTGATCCGCATCCCCGATTTTCAATCAGAATTCGTCAATGCACGCCATATTGATGTCTGGCTGCCAATTGAATATGAAGCGGATACGAGCCGCCGTTTTCCCGTGATTTATATGCACGATGGCCAGAACCTGTTTGATCCTAAAGCTTCCTATATCGGCGAAGCCTGGGAAGTCGACAGTGTCTTGACAGCACTTACGGCTCAGGGGAAAATTGAACCGCACATTGTGGTAGGCATTTGGAATACAGCTGACCGCTTTGTGGAGTACGCGCCGCAACAGCCATTTGAGCAAATGACGACAGAGGAACAGCAGATCTATTATGATAAATGGGGTAGCAGCAATGTGCCTTTTGCTGCAGATAAATATCTGCGCTTCATGGTAGAGGAGTTAAAGCCCCGGATTGACGGTCGTTTTCGGACCCTGCCAGAGGCAGAGCATACTGCGGTCATGGGCTCAAGTATGGGTGGTTTGATCTCAGCCTATGCAATTGCCACCTATCCCAATGTTTTCAGCAAGGCCGCTTGTTTTTCCACGCATTGGCCCTTGGACAATTTGCCAGACGAGTTTGCCTATACCCGCTCTTTGGGACGTTATTTGACTGAACATTTGCCAGACAGCAATGGGGTACAGATTTACTTCGACTATGGTGATCAGGGACTGGATGCCATGTATGAGCCGCACCAGATGGTGATTGATTCCTTTATGCAGGCGAAAGGCTATACAGATTCGCATTGGCTGACCCAGGGCTTTCCCGGTCATCATCACAGTGAAATATATTGGCGGCAACGCTTTGCCATCCCGGCGGTATTTTTATTGGAATAAGCCCTACCGTTTCTTTTGCTTCCGTTTCTTTTGAAACACCTGATCCCAAAAGCTTTTTTTCTTCCCGTTCCGGCCATCCCCTGATGTGCCTTTGCGGTCCCGCTGCTTTTTAAGCAGTAGCTCGATCAGACGTTGCAGACGAATTTTACGCTCCGGCTCCAGATTGAGCGTGTACATCGGGCAATCCAGTTTTTTACGGGCTTCCACGTTGAGCGATTGAAAACGCGCAGTCTTGGTATGCCGGAATTTGGGATCAGCATAGTACTGCTGCATGAATTTGGCGTAGATGGGAAGGGCGGTATTGGCGCCCTGTCCCAGGGCCAGGCTTCGAAAGCGCACATTGCGGGTTTCCCCGCCAACCCAGGCGCCCGCTACCAGATGTGGCGTAATGCCCATGAACCAGCCATCAGTCTGATCCTGCGTGGTGCCTGTTTTTCCGCCAATCTGAGAGCTGAGTTTGTAACGCGTACGCAATCTGCGCGCGGTCCCACTGTCCACCACGGTGGTCAGCATGTGGGTGATGATGTCGGCTTGTTCTTTGGACAAGACTCTGACTGGTTTGCTCTCCCGACCAAATTCCGCGATAACATCACCATCCGCATCTTCGATGCGGGTAATGAAGAGTGGCTCTGCCCGCATACCCCGGTTGGCGAAAACCGAATAGCCTTCGGCCATGTCCAGCAGAGAAAGATCAGCTGTGCCCAATACAATAGAAGGCTCTTTGGGTAAGTTTTCGAAGCCAAAATTCTCCGCAAAAGCAACCGCCTTTTTGACACCCAGCTTCATCATAATCGCCGCCGATACCGTATTGACAGAGTTGGCCAATCCGCCTTGTAGGCTGTAGTAACCCTGATAGTCGCGATCGGCATTGCCGGGAGACCAACTTTCGTAGTCATCGTAGGTCACCAATTCATTGGGAACATATTCACAAGGATCATATCCATCCGCCAGCGCAGCCGCGTAGATAAAAGGCTTGAAGGTCGAGCCGACTTGTCGGCGAGAAGTAACGTGATCATATTTGAAATGATCGAAGTTGATGCCGCCCACCCAGGCGCGGACATGGCCGCTTTGGGGCTCCATGGCCAGAAAGCCTGCGTGAAGAAAAGATTGACTGTAGATGATGCTGTCCAGGGGGCTGATTTCTTTCTCAATTGGTCCGTTCCAGGAGGGGAGGCGCATTTTGGTTGGCTTTTTCAATTCAACCAGAATCTCCGCTTCGGAATTGCCTGCATTCTTTAATTGCTGATAACGGTCGCTCTTTTGTACTTCGCGCATGATGGTGGGGTCTGCGGTTTCCCAAAGAGATTTTCCTTTCCAGTGCTGGTCAAAAGTCTTTTGGAGTGCCTTCATGTGGTCGGCAACGGCTTTCTCCGCAAATTTTTGTGCCCTGGAGTCCAGGGTGGTATAGATTTTTAGCCCATCGGTGAACAAATTATAGGTCTCGCCCGTCTCGGTTGGATTCTCCGCCAACCACTTTTTGAGACGTGAAGATACTTCCTGTCGAAAATAGGGTGCCATCCCCCTTACGTCTTCCGATTGTTTGGGGGTTGTTTGCAAACGTACACCTTGAAGGGAATCTGCCAAATGAGGGTCCAGAAAGCCATTGCTGACCATTTGTTGCAAAACCACATTGCGGCGATTCTGAGCAGCATCCGGGTTTCGTACCGGGTTGTAGGCAGTGGTCGCTTTAAGCATACCCACCAGAACGGCTGCATTTTCCGGGGCAATGTCTTTGGGAGAGCTATCAAAGAAGCGACGGGCAGCAGTCCCAATCCCAAAGCTGTTGCCACCGAAGGGTACAGTGTTGAAGTACATGGTCAGAATGTCCTTCTTGCTGTATATCTCCTCTAATCTTTGGGCAATGATCATTTCCTTGACCTTGCTTACTGGCAGGGAAAGCAAGCCGTGATCTTCGCGCGGGAAAAGATTCTTAGCCAATTGCTGGCTGATGGTACTGCCCCCTCCCGAGCTTTTATCCTGTAAAAGAATCGATTTGACGGCCACCCGCATCAGGGCTTGCATATCTACGCCATCATGCTCAAAAAAACGTGCATCTTCCGTCGCGATCAGTGCATTGATGAGATCGGGTGAAAGCTCCTCAAAAGTAACTTCGGTGCGATTTTCGAGATAATAACGGCCCAGTAGTTTGCCGTCAGCAGTATAAATCTCTGACGCCTGGTAATTATGTATGTTTTGGAGGGTTTCCTGATCTGGTATGGGACCAAAAACGCCCGCTCGAACTGCCAATACAAATAAAAGCAGACTCAGCAGCATGGCACCAAAGGCAATCCCCAGGCCAATGCCCCATTTTTTTAGGCGCTTTTTCCAGTCTATCTTCTTGGGAGTGGTTTCTTTTGCTTCCATCATCACTTTTCTAGCCAGCACTATGCGATACGAACGAATTTAGTGGAAGTTTCTTGTCCATATTACAGGATAAACTGCACCTCTTTCAAATCAAAATAACGGAGATTTTTGCCCAGTTTCACCCCTAAATGACCAGCCTGATTAACCCCCATGATCATGCCTTCGGTTTCTTGTCCATCAAAACGAAGCCCGACCAATTCCTGATACCCATACAAATGCTGTAAGTACGTAGCATCTAATGCGCCGGCTCCTTTGCTTTTGAGCTGAAGATAATGCTGTTCAAGCCTGCTAAAAAGTTGATGGAGGACATGTTCCCGTTCAAATACAACATCGCCCTCCGCTCTTAGAGATGTCGCGGTACCAGCAATGTTCTCCGGAAAATGTTC
>JBCBZF010000523.1:0-5107 GCA_039815525.1 Bacteroidota bacterium
AGATGGCAGCCTTTGGACCGCCCTCAAAGCTGCTTCAACTGATTACAGCCAATGGCGGCAGCTGACCGATCCACAAAGCTTCATGGATTTCATGCTTTGCTTTATGTGGGGGCAGCATGAAAATGAATACAAAGCAGCTGGAAAAGGTGGCAGTGAACCCGGTTTTTTGTTTCGGGTCAACGACCCGGATGGCGGATTTTCGATTTACGGTGGCAATGTCAGCCTGGACCGGACCGACCCCAACGGGACTGGCGGTCTCAATGCCCGGGGACCGGGACATATGTTTCAAAATCTCTACAATGAAGCCGATCCTGATTTCCTGCTTGACTTCGCCGACCGGGCCCATTGCCATTGCAGCCATGGAGGCGCGCTTAGCCCTTCTGCGACATTGGATCGACTCAATGATCTGGTGGAGGAAATCAATGTGAGTATGGTAGCCGAAGCAGCCCGCTGGGGCGGAAAAGGCAAGGATCCTTCTACCTGGATGCAAGAAATCGACCAAATCCGCACCAATTATCTGCCATACAAAGCCGATACCCTGATCAAGCAACTGAAAAACCGAAATCTCTACCCCAGTCTGAATGCAGTGGTTTTCAACCAACACGGTGGGAAGATCCAATCTGGCTTTCAACTTATCATGACCAATCCCAATGCGAACGGACAAATCTATTATACCCTGGACGGCAGTGATCCCCGCCAATCGGGTGGTCATATCTCGCCTTCAGCCAATGTATACAATGCGCCGCTTTCCCTGACCAATCCCACCACGACAGTGATGGCAAGGGTGCTTCACAATGGAATCTGGTCAGCGGCCTGTCCCATTCGTTTTTACCGGGAACAAGATTTTGCTGGCCTCATTATCAATGAAATCCACTACAATCCGGGACAACACTGTCGTGCAGAATTCATTGAGCTCAAAAACACCTCCAATACGGATTTATATCTGACTGATCTTCACTTTTCAAAAGGCATCGGCTATATATTCCCTGCTGAAAGCATCCTGCCCGCCGATTCATTCTGGGTAATTGCTGCGCAGGCGGATACGTTTCAGCTTGATCATGGCTTTTATCCTGATGGTGAATATCTCGGCAGTCTGGCCAATGGAGGAGAAAGAATTCGGCTAAAAGATCCCTTTGGTGAGACAATCGACGAAGTCAACTTCGACGACAGCTTTCCCTGGGACAGTCTGGCTGATGGGCACGGATACTCACTGGAACTGGTACGTGCCGACCTTGACAATGATCTAGCAGACAATTGGCTGCATGCTCAGAGCATGTGCGGTACACCAGGACAGGAAAATGACCGCTTTTGTCCCCTCCCGATGGAGCAGTTGGTTTTTTCAGAGGTGATGTACAATTATGATTTTCAGCTCAAAGGACTGGATGCTGGCGACTGGGTGGAATTGTACAATCATGGTCAACAAATCGCTGATCTGTCATCCTGGCGGCTTGAAGACGCAGACAGTAGCTATGTTTTGCCAAATGGAACGCAATTGCTACCGGGACAATATCTCGTCATCAGTGCTGATAGTGCCGCCGTCCATCACATTCACCCACAAGTATCCCAGCTTCTTTCTGCTCCGGGTCTGGGATTGAGTGGCAAAGGCGAAAGGCTGATCCTGCGCAAAGCGGACGCTTGTCCGGTGATCGGATTTGAATACGACAACAATGCTCCCTGGCCAGAGGCACCGGATGGAGAGGGCGTCAGTCTGATGCGCAAATCCCCTGATCGTCCAGCCGAGTTGGCGAGTAGTTGGCGGGCATCAGGCAATCTGGCTGGTACACCAGGCGCAGCCAATGAGATTTTGTGTCAGGAGGTTCTCACACACCCATTGGTCATCAATGAAATCCAATATAAATCTGGTAATGCCAGTGGCGACTGGATCGAGATTTTTCACTCAGGCAATGAGAACCTGGATCTGTCAGCCTGGGAGTTCCACGATGAAAAAAACTTCTACCGCTTGCCATCCGGCACCACCATCGGCCCGCAGGGCTTTCTGGTCATTGCCCAGGACCCACTTGCCTTTCAGGCGGTCTATCCAGGCATCAATGTGATTGGCGGATGGGACTTTGGTCTGAGTGGCAACGGAGAATGGCTGGCTCTGCTGACAGATGAACATTGCTGGGTGGACGGACTGAGCTACAATGATTCGCCCCCCTGGCCGGAAGAAGCAGACGGAGATGGACCGAGTCTTTCTTTGATTCATCCCTCCCTTGACAATGCCCTGGCTGCTTCCTGGCAGCCCTCCACCAAGGGAAATGCGCCCACCGGGACACCAGGTGCCCCCAACCAAATCCCAGATCCTTGTGCAGGGCTGAGTTTTGCCAAGCCTGGCATCAACGAAATCAGCTACCGCTCTGCTGAAGGGCAAGACGCAGGCAATTGGCTGGAAGTTTACAATCCCTCCCAATTGCCACAGGACCTTAGTTCCTGGATGCTGATCGATGAAGACTCCGTCTTTAGCCTTCCAGCTAATACGTTTATACCAGCCAATGGATTTCTCATCATTGCTGAGGATGTCAATGCCTTCCAGCTCCACTATCCAACCTATAACGGCCCGATTGCAGGCAGCAGCCAACTAAACTTTAACAATGGAGGGGAACGACTCTTGCTCTACACTGCTGAGCGCTGTCTGATTGATTCTGTGGATTATCGGGATGAATATCCATGGCCCATCCCCTCTGATCAGGCAGCCATGCACATTGCGCTGATAGACAGCAGTTTGGACAATGGATACGGTTTTCATTGGCAAAACGTCACCAGCCTGCCAAGTCCAGGTCAGCCAAATATTGTGAGCTGCCAGGCTGGGTTGATTGGTCTACAGCCAAGCTTATGGCTTCGCGCAGATCTGCCAGGCAACGGTGGCCCCATTGCCCAATGGACCGATCGAAGCGGAAATGGCCACCATCTGCTCCAGTCCAATCCGGGAAGTCAGCCGATTTTTCTGCCCAATCAGCTAAATGGGAATGGCCTGCTTTCATTTGATGGCCAGACCCAATGGGGCCATCTCGCCTCCATCAGTCCTTTGATGAGTGATAGCGCCCAACTCTTTTTCCTCCTTCAAAATGGGACCAATCAAGCCTCAGCCAATTTCCTGCACAATGCACCGCAAAGTCTTTCAGTGGGATTTGATAGTTTGGGCAAATTGTTGTACCCCAATTCTCAGGCGGTTTCGAATCAGTCTTTCTCTGATCAACCCATGATCGCAGCCATCTCGCACATACCCGCACAAGAGGTCGATGCAAGGATAAATGGCCATTCCTTTCCCAAATTGGATTTACTAGAGGCTTTACCGATGGCAGATTCCAGCTTTATCGGAAAAGCTGAAACAAGCTTTGTGGATACTGTGATTTGGTTGGAGGCAGAATGTGGCAAAATGGGCAGTAAGTTTCAGATCAAAAACGATCCTGACGCGGCCAATGGACAGTACATTGAAGTACTTACAGGAAACAATGATTACAATGCGCCGGGAGATACCAGCAAACACATTGTCTACTCTTTTTCTGTAAGCAAAGCCGGCACCTACCGCTTTTACGGACGGGTCAGAGCCAACAATGGTGGCAACGATTCTTTTTGGTTTCGGGTCAATCAAGGCAGTTGGAATCAGTGGAATGGGATAGAAATCAGCAATACCTTTATCTGGGATCAAATTCACAATGCCCAAAATGGCGGGCAGGCGGTCCTGGTGTATTTAGCTGCCGGGGAGCATTCCCTTACCATCGCCTCCCGCGAAGACGGGACGCGTCTCGATCGTATTCTGATCAGTCTGCACAACGCTTCACCCCAAGACTTAGGCGGGAATGCTTTCAATTGTAACGCAAGTCCTGGCAGTGCTTTCTGGGCAGGTAAAATCGGGGAAGTGCTGATGTTTGAGGGTGAATTATCGGGACAGGAAAAAAGAGGGGTCGAAAGCTATCTGGCCATCAAATATGGTCTGAGTGTCAAGGATCATCATTTGCTGGATCAAAAGGCTTACACACACCATCAGGGTGGAATTGGGAGAGATGACCGCATGTGTCTCTGGCAAACCAGCAGTCAGAACATCGATACGGCAGCCATTCTGCGCATCAGTGCCACAAGCAATCTTTCTCAGGGCAGTTTGATAGTATGGGCCAGTGATGGTGGCTCGGTTCAGTCTCAGGATGCGCAGGAAGGCGTTCCTTCTCCTTTTCTCAGACGAACGGATCGCACATGGTTCATCAACGCCTACGGCCCGCCGATAGTTGTCAATCTGCAATTCGATTTAGGGCAGCAGGGGTGGGACGAAAATGATCCTTACCATTGGCAGATATTGGGTGGGCAAAATGATGATTTTACAGAAGCCCAGCCATTGGAGGCAGACAGTGTTCGGATGCAAAATGGCCTTCTGACCTTCTACGGCCTTCAATTTACCGCGCCCGGCTTCATTACGTTGGGCTACCGCGATTATCTCCGCTTCTCTGTAAACATGCTACTCTCCGGGCCTTACGAGCAAAGTTCTGGGCTGATGCGAGACGATCTTCGCACCCAAAATGTGCTGCCCCAGACAGACCCTTATCTGGGAAGGTCGATTGGTAAAGCAGATGTATTTCAGAAAAATGGTCCCGATGCAATTGTCGATTGGGTCTTGATCAGGCTACGTGCTCAAGCAGATTCTAGTATGGTGGTGGCAGAGCAAAGCGCATTGCTGACGCGAAATGGACAGCTTATCTCCTCAAATGGCGTGGGTGAGTTGCTGTTTCCAGTTGCACCAGGGCCGTATTTTGTGTCCATTCATCACCGCAATCATTTGGGTGCCATGTCAAAGCATTCTCTCCAACTGACGGAAACAAATAGTCTGCTTGATTTCCGGTCGCTGGAGACACACGGGATAAACGCACAACGAAATGTAGGAGGCGGTTTATACGCACTATGGAGTGGCGATGCCAATGGCGATGGTCGCATCCTCTACCAGGGTCTGGCCAATGATCTCAATGAATTGTTTTTGTCTGTTCTGACGGATCCGCTTAACACAGGCTTTGCCAGAAATTTTATCAAGTCCATGTCCTATGAGAGGGCAGACATCAATCTCTTCGTTGTGGCTTGTAAATCTTGTTGTGCTTGTCGCCAAAACTGCCAGAAACCATCC
>JBCBZF010000050.1:0-13262 GCA_039815525.1 Bacteroidota bacterium
AAAAGACATGGCAAGCATCAAGTTTGAGTACATTTGGCTAGATGGATATAAGCCTGAGGCATCTCTCCGTAGTAAAACCAAGATTCTGAATCTTGACAACTACAATGGAGAACTCGATCCCCTTCCAATGTGGTCTTTCGATGGAAGCTCTACTGAGCAGGCTGAAGGACACTCTTCTGATTGTCTTCTGAAACCTGTCCGGGTATATCCGGATCCGGAAAGAGGCAATGCCTATCTGGTGATGAGTGAAGTTCTCAACGCTGACGGATCACCACATTCCACCAATGCACGTGCAACGATCGAAGAAGACGAAGACTTCTGGTTCGGTTTTGAGCAGGAGTATGTACTGGCTGTTGATGGTATGCCGGTTGGTTTCCCTGCTGATGGGTATCCAGAGCCACAAGGCCCATACTATTGCGGAGTGGGTACCGGAAGAGTTGCCGGTCGGGAAGTAGTTGAAGAGCACTTGGACCTTTGTCTGGCGGCTGGTATCGGCATCACTGGTGTCAATGCAGAGGTAATGCTGGGGCAGTGGGAATATCAGTGCTTTGCAAAAGGTGCCCTCAAATCAGGTGATGACCTGTGGGTGAGCCGCTATTTGCTTTACCGTGTGTGCGAAAAATATGATGTCAACGTAGACATTCGTCCTAAGCCAGTCAAAGGCGATTGGAATGGTTCTGGTATGCACGCCAATTTCTCCAACAAAGCCATGCGCGAAGTTGGTGGCGAAGCATATTTCAAAGCCGTTTGTGAAGCCTTCCGCCCGGTACATGAAGAGCACATTGCTGTATACGGCTCTGACAACGACCAGCGTCTGACCGGTCTGCACGAAACGCAGAGCATCGATCAGTTTAGCTACGGTGTGAGTGATCGTGGGTCTTCTATCCGTATTCCGATCGGAACCGTTGAAAATGGCTGGTTGGGATACCTCGAAGACCGTCGTCCGGCTTCCAACGCAGATCCGTACAAAGTAGTAGCCCGCGTCATCAAGACGGTGAAAACCGCTGCGGTGACGGCATAAATGATATGTCATTTCAGACAAGAAGCTCCGCTACACGCGGGGCTTTTTTTGTGCCCATACTTTTCCTATCCTACAAGCATGAATATCCATGATCTGCTGATTGGAACGGCCATAGGCGATGCTTTTGGGGCCGGAGTGGAATTCCAGGACCGGGAATGGATTCGTCAGCAGGTGGATTTTGGCAAGCTGATCAATGCACGGGGGCAGATAGCCGTTCCAGAGGTACAGAAAGCTGATTTTACCAGAAACTATCAGCCCTGGGATTATACTGATGACACAGAAATGACCATTGGATTGATCGAGGCGCTTTTGTCTGGAGCTGATTTTACGTGTGAGCTGCTGGTGTCGGAATGGGAAAAAGAATACCGTCGCGGATTGGCTGAAAAAGGTTATGGCCGAAACGGGCATGGCTCGATGGCCTGGTATTACCGAGGCGAAAAGAGCCTGGAAGCCATTCGCGCTTTTCAGCGCGACCGACCCAATCCCGGCAATGCGCCGGTTATGCGGGTGGTTCCCCTTGGCTTACTGCCATCCCATCTGATCAATGCATATGCACAGATCAATGCGGAGGCCACTCATCCTCATCCCCACGCCATCATGGCCAGTCAATGTGTGGCCAGGGCTGCGGAATATATGCTCGTTCAAAAAGGTGAAGCTCAGGGCATCATTTCATATTGTCGGCACTCAGTTGAATTAGACCGGGATTTCACTCACTATCTGCAAACCGTTGAGCAGTTGCCTGCGTTCCCTTCATTTTCAGACGCAGACTGGGTATGTCTCTGCGGTCCTCAACCCATTGAATCCCCATACTTTCTGCCCGGTATTCATGGCCTTCCATCCGATGCGAAATTCACGACGGGCTGTGTGTTGTTGGTATTGAAACAAAGTCGCGATGCTTTCGATGCGCTGAAACAATCCATCCGAATTGGCGGAGATGTCGATTCAGTTGCTTCGATTTGTACTGGTATCATGGCAGGAAGATATGGTTTGCAAAGCTTACCGGATGGGATGCGTAGCAAGGTGGAGGGAGTAGAAAAGCTCTCTGAACTGGCCAATCGCTTTTCACGCTTTCTTGATGCTGGGACCTCAGCAAAATGAGCGATCTGAATTTCCTGTATCTTTCGGGCTTCAAGACTTCAACACGATTTCGCATGAACCGATTTCCTCTGATTTTCTGCATCGTATGTGTGCTGATCATGTCTGCTTGTGATCCGCAGCTTACGACCCGTCGCATCAATCTTCCGGAAGCAACCCCAATCGCTTTGGTACCCAGTCCAATAGAGATTAAAATGGAAGGTGATTATCTGCTGCTAAGTCAGCAGAGTGAAGCAAGCTGTGAGGAAAATCTGAAGCCCTTCTTACATGCTTTTGCAGCAGATGTCCATCGTTTAACGGATGTGAATCTGAACTTCTCTGAAGAAATACATGAGGAAACTGCCTTGCATCTCAGCCTGAGTGCGTCGCTTTCTCCTGCTGCTTTTGAGATCCACATTGATCGGTCGGTTGGGGTGAAGGCAGGCAGTCCACAGGCCGTGGGCATGGCACTCCAAAGCCTGCTCCAAATCGTGGAAGTGCATGAAGGCGCGCTGGCCTTCCCGCGGATGGAGCTCAAAGATCAGCCTGCGGCAGGCTATCGGGGCCTGATGATCGATCTGGCCCGGCAGTGGCATGATCTCAAAACCTTGAAAAAATTGGTTCAGCTGGCCGCCTTCTACAAAAGCAATTATCTCCATCTCCATTTTACCGATTATCAATCCTACACCCTTCCGTCCAAACATTATCCCAAGCTTTCCACGCCGGACCGCCACTACACCCAGGCCGAATTACAAGAACTGGATGAATTTGCCAGAAAACGTGGGCTGACCATCATTCCAGAAATCGACATTCCTGGCCACGCCAGTTCAATTGTCAAAGCCTATCCGGAGATTTTTGCCATCAAAGACATGGACAAGAACCCCTGGATCATCAATATGGGGAGTGAAAGAGTCTATCGGGTATTGGATACCCTGCTGATGGAAGTTGCCGAAACCTTTCCGCACAGTCCCTATCTCCACATTGGCGGAGATGAAGCAATTTTTGATTATGTCATGGCCGATCCTCAGGTGAAAAACTATCTCAGTGCGCATGATCTGGAAGCGGATGTGCATGAATTATACCGTCATTTTCTGGTACGGATGAATGAAATTGTGAAGAAGCATGGTCGGCAGATGTGTGTTTGGGAAGGTTTTCGTCCGGAAGGGAAAGTCAAGATTCCCCAAGATATTCTGGTCTTTGAATTCGAGACCAATCGCTATCTGCCACAAGATCTGGTTCGGGATGGTTATCAGGTCGTCAATACGTCCTGGAAGCCTTTGTATGTGGTCAATCAGAAAAAATGGAGCCCCGCTACAATTTATGACTGGCATCCGGGTATTTGGGCCAATTGGTGGGAAAAAGCGCCATCATTTAGCCCCATTCAAGTAACGCCGACCCCCTTGATCATCGGTGGGCAGATGTGTGCCTGGGAGCAGCCGGCAGATGCCGAAATCCCCAGTTTGCGGAAACGTTTGCCAGTCATGAATGAACGCTTATGGCAGTTGGCGAAAAGCGTATCGCTGGAAGATCTGCTGACAAAACTGGAACAGACAGATCATCGTCTGAGTCAGCTGATTGGGGATGGGCGACAGGACAGTTTATTGATTGGGTACGATTTTGAAGCAGCGATGCTAGAGGAATGAGTGCCTGCCTATCCGTAAAATTCCCTATTGCAGGCTTTCGGACTTTCTTTCATCTTAGGGGAAAAGTTCATGGCACGCATATTCTGCCTACTATTCCTGCTGCTATCGCTTCTATTCTTTGCTTGTCAGCCTGCGTCATCCAATGAGCCTCCGGTCGATGCGGATCTCACAGTCAGACTACAAAGGGCCCGTTTGTTGATAGGAGCGGAGCCTAAGAAAAGTTTGGACAGCCTGGAAGCGAGTCTGGCCATCAGCCGTCGTCCAGTGGACAGCCTTGCTGTGATCCGTATGCTGGCGGAGCACGCCTTTACCCGCGGCAATCTACGACGCGCTGACTCTCTGTATGCATTGGCCAATCACCTGGCGGTTCGCAATCAACTACGCGGGCATGAATTCCTGATGACCCGAATCGGGATGTGTCGGGTTTACCAGTTTGTCAAACAGACGGACTATGCTTTTCAGGTCATGGACAGTCTGCTTCCGGTCGCCCAGGCTCGCAAAGATTCGATTCTACTTTGGCATGTGGCCCAGAATTTTGTCCAATACCACATCAGCCGAACCTACACCATGACCGAAGCCGAAAAACTCCAGGCTTCTGCGGCGCAAACCCGTAGCTGGATTGATCGGGCCCTGGACATTGCCACAGGCATGAGGGATAGTGTCCTGATGAGCAACAGCTATTATCTCTACAGCAGCTACTTTATCTTTCAACGGAAATGTGATAGCGTGAAATGGGCCCATGAAAACATGCTCTCCGTGGTCAGTGGAAAATTGGCCGAATCCAAACAAGGCCGCATCATCCTCAATGAATTGAATTGTGATGCCTATCTGGAAAGCATCAAAGCCAAGGAACCCAATCCCGATCCACAAGCGACCTTGAACGCCTATCGCCAGGCAGCCCGGATATTTAAAAAATTTGATACCAGGGCGATTTTGTCCCACACCTATCGAAACCTGGGGGCCTATCATTACATCCATCAGGAGCTTGACAGCGCCTATTTTTATTTGGAAAAAGCCAAGAAACTGGCCCTCGACAATGATCTGATTTTCTACGCATCCGGTTTTGCCCAAACCCTGGCAGCAGTCGCGGAAGGGGCAGAAGATTATGAAAAAGCGTTTACCTATTTCCATGAACACAGCCAACTCGAAGAACGCTACAGCAGCCAGAATCATGCAGAACAGATTCGCCGTCTGGAAGCTGAATACGAAGCCACAGAACTAGACCTGAGTTTGACGCGTTCGCGTTGGCTGAATGGCGGTTTGCTGGCAGGCCTGATCGTGCTCCTCCTGATCGTTTTCCTGTTCTATCGTTCCTGGCAGTTTCGCAAGCGCTCAGCCAATGAATTGGCAGTGGTCAACCAGCGCCTCAGCGAACTCAATCACACCAAGGATCGCCTGTTTTCCATCATTTCCCATGATCTGAAAGCGCCACTATCTGCCCTGCGCAATATTTCCCAGTCTCTGTCCCGTCAGTGGGATCTTCTGGAACGAGAACAAGTTGAGCCTTTTCTGCAGAGCATGGTGAACGCCTCACAAAACACCTTTGATTTGCTGCAAAACCTCCTGCAGTGGGCCATTTCTCAGACGGGAGAAATCTCTTTTCATCCTCAGGAGATCGATCTTCAGGTTCTGGCTTTTCGCAATGTGGCCCTGCTGACCGCCAATGCCGATCAAAAACAGATTCAGATTGTACAGAATATACCGGATGATAGCCTGGTCATGGCAGATCGACGCATGTTGGAAACGGTGGTACAAAACCTCCTGAGCAATGCGATCAAGTTTACGTCTGCTGGTGGGCAAATTGAGCTGTCAGCGGAAATCCACCCGGACACCATCCATTTCCTGCTTGCAGACAATGGCATCGGCTTAAGCGAAGCGCAGCAACAAAAACTCTTCCGCCTGGATGAAGACCCGACCTTGATTGGAGATCATCCGGAAAAGGGAACCGGGCTTGGTCTGATTCTCTGCAAGGAGCTGATACAGCGCAACAATGGGTCGATTTCTGTGGAGAGCGAATTGGGCAAAGGCAGCCGCTTTCGGGTGATCCTGCCGCGCAAGCTTGACTAACTCTGGCTGATTCACCATTTTGAGGTGTATGTCTCAGCCGATTCAGATTGTTTTGTTAGACGACCATCCCATCGTGAGCGATGGGGTCAAAGCGATGTCGCTCGAAGTAGCAGATGTGCGCTTCCTCGGACATGCTGCGAGTCAGGCTGAATTTTTTCAACGTTTCTCCGACCTGGCCGAAATAGATGTGTTGCTCCTTGACATCAAACTGGGCAGTGAGGAACAGGCTGGCTTGCAGATCGCAGAGGAAATTTTGGTCAAATCGCCTGCACAAAACATTCTGATCTTTACCTCCCAGGAGGATGAAACCATTTTCCGGTCCGCGATGCAGATTGGCGTAAAAGGCTTTTTGTCCAAATATGCGGAGAAAGCAGAATTCCTCCAGGCGATTCGAAGAGTTCATCAGGGCAAAGCATACTTTGGCCCCCACATCGCGCAGACTTTCATCCAGCAATACGCAGAAAAGTTTGGTCGACCGGAATCCGCCTGGGAAAAGCGAAAGTTATCGGATCGGGAAATCGAAATCCTCATTCTCTTCTCAGAAGGCCTCAGCTATAAAGAAATTGCTGCCCAATTGTCCATCAGTCCCCGGACAGTAGAAGGCCATAAAAAGAACATTCTGGACAAGCTGCAATTGCAAACCACCATCGACATGGTGAAGTATGCGATACGGGAAGGCTTGATTCAATTGTAGAATCAGTTCACACTTACACCCGCCCCCACACCCGTAAAATTCCTCTCTCCTCCCCGTAAAAATCCCCATTGAAGCCAGCGGGCGCAAAAACGTCATTTGTGCTACCTCCCTATGGTATCACCTTTAACGTTTAGCAAAGTGAAAACAATCCAACACCTGCTTCTCCTCATCTGCCTGCTACTCATCGGGCATTCCAGCCTGGCACAATGGACCAATCTCAACTTTCAGGGCGTCTTGCGCGATCCGGCGGGTGCCCTCCTTGCCAATGGCAGCTTCGATGTCAAATTCACCTTTCGTGGTGGCAACAGCAGTGGTAACATTGCCTTTGAAGAGGAACATTTCGGTCTCACCACCGATGCCTACGGTCATTTCACCGCAGTCATCGGCGATGGCACCCCTCTGGTCAATACCATTGACAATCTGCAGGGCCACATTACTGGAGCTATCTACTATTTCGAAATCTCTGTTGATTTGGGTTCCGGCTATGTGCTGGTGGGTGGCGATGTGGTCCGCAATGTTCCCAAAGCCCAGTATGCTCTCTCCTCCACCAAAACCCGAAGTCTGGTGAATGGTGTCGAAGACAGCTTTATTGGCAGTTCCGGCAGCAAAGCTTTTACCTATTATCATGATGGAAAAAGCCTCTTGCGCTTTGGCTATGCAAGCCTGACCGATGGCATCGGCCGCCTGGAATATCCCAATGGTTCCAATCACTCGGTCCTGATCGGCAATGGAGCCGGTGGCCCCTTTTACAACGCCAACCATATGCAAAACACCTATGTGGGACATGAAGCTGGTCATCGGGGCGTCGGCAATGTTGCAATGGGCTATTTTGCCGGACACAATACCAGTTCAATCACTGAAGGAAGGGTAAGTATTGGCTGGATGGCCGGGCGATTTGGCAGTGGGGATTACAATCTTTTACTTGGTTATCGGAGCGGACAAACGGTTTTCGGTGAGCGCAATATTAGTCTAGGAGACAGCACGGGCTACAACATCAACGGCGATGCCAACATCCTGCTTGGTAGTCGGGCGGGCAAAGACCTCGATGGGGACAACAACATTTTTATTGGTGAAAAGGCGGGTGAAGGCTTTTTCGGTAATGATCCCAAAACGGACAACATTTTCATCGGTACAGAAAGTGGCATGCATGTCGGGACCGGGACTGAAAACATCTTCCTGGGGCATCACATCACCTCTTTTTCTACTTCTTCCAGTGGCACCCAAAGCAATTCCATTCTCATTGGCAACAATCTGCAGCATGCCAACCTGGACAGCAATCTGGTGATCGGGATGGGCAATCGTAAGTGGATCGAGGGAATCTTCCGGAATAGTCTGTCAACTTTTCGACTCCGTACCGATTTTTTTTCCTTGCGGAGCCAATCGGACAATACAAACTATATGTATTTCCAGCCCGGCAGAGCTGCTTTTGTCCAGGCAGGTAAGAGCATTGCCATCGGAGACTTTGAAACTGGTGGAGACATGGGAGGCGGGACAAACAATATCAGCATGGGGTCAGAAGCCGGGAAGAGTCTGAGCAATGGCACATCCAATGTTTTTCTGGGAAGGAGAGCCGGAAGAAACAATGATGGTGATCACAATATTATACTCGGAACAAGTGCAGGTGTATTTAACAACGGGTCCAATAACATCTTTCTTGGCCAGGGGGCCGGAAGCAATGAATCTGGCTCCAATCGTTTGCACATCGGGCAACAATCTCTGATCTATGGTGAATTTGACAATGACCTGCTTCGCATCAACGGTGATCTCGACATCAATGGGCCCATTGGTGGTGGCAACATTGCCCTGACCTTTCGGGAAAGCGGCAATTATCGTGGGGCCTGGGGCTATGATCCAAATCAGGATCGTTTTTTCTTCTATGAGGGGGCAAGCAGCACCAATGTGGTCTTCATCAAAAACGGCCGTTTGGGTATCCGACGCGAAGCCACCACCAATTCTCTGGAAGTCAATGGCAATGCCTCCAAAAGTACTGCCGGAGACTGGGTTGGGAATTCAGATGCACGTCTGAAAACCAATATTCAATATCCCGACAGCATGATCATGCTCAAGAAAGTCTTGCAAATGAAAGGCGCAACCTATGAGTGGAATGATGACAAAACCGGGATAAAACGACCCAATGGTGTACAGTATGGCTTCATTGCGCAGGATCTGGAAAAAGTCTGGCCAGAGAAAGTGCGGAAAGATGCCCAGGGTTATCTGGAAACTGCTTATGGTGATTACGACCCGATGTTTGTGGAAGCCATCAAAGCTTTGCAAGGACAGATCAATGCACTCGGCCAGCGCATCTCTGAACTGGAAAGTGAAAACGCCAGCCTGAAAGCTTCTGCCACCTCACACATCAGCAAACAGCCATGAAACGCATCATTTTCACCTTCTGTCTGCTAGCTGTGATGCTTCATCTTCCGGGCCAGACCCTACAGCGTTTTGGTTTTTGCGGTGCCGGTGGGAGCCACACCAACAGTAGCTTTCACCTCAGTTGGTCCCTCGGTGAGGGCTTGCCTGGTGGTGGCGAGCCATCTTTCTATCTCGGCTGGGGATTTCAGCACAGTCTGGATGATGTGGCAAGCTTTCCAGTCGAGTGGCTGGCTTTTGACGTGATCTCTGTATTTCCTGATGCACAATTGCAATGGCTGACCGCTTCCGAAGTCAACAATGACTACTTCGATGTGCAACGATCGATCGATGGGGTAAGTTTTGGTTCGATCGGTCGGGTAACCGGCACTGGCAATGCTTCCGAAGTTTCAGCCTATGACTTCACAGATCGTGGCGTAGCCAATCTGGGCCTGGGCAGAGTCTATTATCGCCTCAGACAAGTGGACTTCAATGGCGGCTTCCAATACAGCAATTTGGTGGAGGTACGATTTGACCAACAAAGCACTCATCAACTCCAACTTTTTCCCAATCCAGCCAGCAACAAACTTTATGTGAATTGGCGGGGCGAAAACCAGACTCCGATTGAGATCCGAATATTCGATGCCTTGGGAAGAATGGTCTTTCATGATTCATTTATCCCGGCCACTCAATTTGTCCAAAAAGAAATCACCTTGGCTCACCTTAGCGCAGGGATCTATCAACTCAGTTGGCAGCAGGATGCAGTCCGGATAGAGAAAAGCGTCATGGTCACAGAAGAGTAATTGACTGCGTCTGATGTGGTCCTTCAGAGAAGCAAGCGAAAACCAGGTGGTTTTTATCTATAGGAGGCGGCTGTCTCGTATGAGGCAGCCTTTTTCTTATACCAGACAATAAAACAACATCAATTGCAATACAACCGAAAAGACCTTACGCATCCGTTGCAGGCCCTGTGAGACAAGGTTGCGAATGGATTGATAGGAGAGACGCGTGATTTCGGCAATTTCTTCATAAGAGAATCCCTCAGAAAAACGCAAATGAATCATTTCCCGCTGGCGCGGGCTGAGGGCCGTAAAGGCTGCTTCTATCCGGGCTTTTTTTGCATACCCTTCTTCTGTTTGAATCAGGCTTTGTTCATATGGCTGGCTGGACAAGTGTTCTTCTTTTTCGGTCAAGTTGTCGAAGGGGAACATTTTCAGTTGGTCATATAGCTTATTGCGGAGAAGGCGTAGCAGATAGGGTTTGATTTGCTGTACATTCTGCATACGATTGCGCCCTTCCCATACTGCCAGGAAAAGTTCCTGTATCCCTTCTCTGACGGTTTGGTTGTCAGAGACAATGCGCATTCCATAGCAAAACAGCTCCTCATAATAGCGATCATAGATCGTGAGCAGCGCTGCCCGGTCGCCCTCGGCCAGGCGTCGCTGGATGTCGTGTATGTCAGGAGTAGCCTTGTCTTCCGAAGCCATACGAGCCTGTCCTTTTCGCAATAGGAAGATACATTGAGGAGGGTATGGAAACAAATTGCCCCTCTACCGGAGCAGAGGGGCTGAACATTCGTAATTTCGACCTTAGCGTCGAGCGTGAGTACCTATTTCCGTCCAAAAATGGAGGTACGAATGTCTGAAATCTTTACTCCCAGTTCATGAATTTCCGTAGAAAATCACCCAACTCTCCCCCATTTAACGCATGTTGAGCCAGATTGGGATGCCAGGCGCAGCCATAACCGAGAGGGCCTTGTGTCGTCAGATGGAAGAGTCCAACCTCAATGCCAGAATCATCAGCCAATTTTTGCCGGATCAATATGAGGTCTTCTTTGATCCGGCTGAGAGAACGTCGCCCATTGCCATCATTCATCATTGGACCACTCAACAGGACGAAGCGCGCTTCTGGATAGTATAGATGCAGAGACTGAACAAAATGCGTATAGGTTTCCACAAAGCTTTCCTGGTCCGGATTTTCATGCGCAAAATCATTGGTCCCCAGGTTGATCACCACCAATTGAGGGATCCAACTGGAAAAACTCCACATCAGGGATGGATTGTCAGGATCAATTTTGTCAAATAAATCCGGCAGGGTCCCTTCCCGACTCCGATCGTAGTTTTGCACCATTCCACGACCAGAATAGCAGATGGTGATATGCTCCGCCTGTACAGCACGGCTGGCAATGGCTGCGTAAGACTGCCAGGCATTTTCGGTAGACGGACTGAACGGGCAATCCTGATCTGTTCCCAGATTCCCAAACCCACAGGTAATCGAATTGCCATAAAACTCAATGCGACGTGTTGGTGGCGCTGGAAGCGGAAGCAACTTTCCTTCCAAATGAAGACTTTTAACGGTGGTGAGGCTGGTCTCCGCTTCCCCAAGTTTGGTGATGCGCACCTGATGAGAGCCTTCCAAAAGATTTTCCGCAATCATCAAAGACTGATTGCCGGCATTTACTCCCACTACTTTTTCCTGCCCATCTACCTCAATCCGATAGAGACATTGTGGGGAAAAAGGCTTGCCATGGGAAGGAATTTTTGTGTGAATGTCAAGGCTGGCGGCACGTCCCTGAAAGGCGAATTGCATCTCTGTTGCAGACCAGATCATTTGGACGCTGCCTTCACTTTTGCGGATCACGCGACCCAGAAAACGCAGATTGGAGTCAAGCGGAGAAATCAGCGTTTTTCCATTGTTTTGCTTACTGCTGACCGCTTGCTGACATGCCCCAAGGGAAAGGAGGGAAAGAAGTGAAATCAGACAAAGAAAGCGGGCTGCCATTGCATTTATTTCAGCCAAAATAGTATTAGCTTTGCGGCATTGCAAAACCTCAGCCCGTTAATTTCGTTTTCTCCAATTTGACACAAAGTTTCAGCATGAAACATTCTTTCCCCAAAAACAAAATCAAGGTTCTCATCCTCGAGAATATCCACACCAATGCGGAACAGCATTTTAGTACGGAAGGCTATGATATCGAGATCATTGGTCGGGCTTTGTCGGAGGAAGAATTGTGTGAGAAAATCAAGGGCGTATTCATCATTGGTATTCGATCCAAAACCAATATCACGGCCAGGGTCCTGGAACATGCGGACCGCCTCATGGCGGTAGGTGCCTTTTGTATTGGAACCAACCAGATTGACCTGACCGCCTGTGCGCAAAAAGGGGTGGTCGTGTTCAATGCACCCTACAGCAATACCCGTTCGGTGGTAGAGTTGGCCATTGGTGAGATCATCATGCTGATGCGGCGGATTCCGTTGATGAGTCATCAGTTGCACGAAGGCAAATGGAACAAATCTGCCAGCAACAGTTTTGAAGTACGTGGCAAAAAGTTGGGCATTGTTGGCTATGGCAACATCGGCGCACAGCTATCGGTTCTGGCCGAATCCATTGGGATGAAGGTCTATTATTATGACCTGGTTGAAAAGCTGGCGCTTGGCAATGCTGAGAAAAAAGAAAGCCTGCACGAACTATTGGGAGAAGTTGATGCTGTGACCTTACATGTGGATGGACGGCCGGAAAATCGTTTCATCTTTGGGAAAGACGAATTTGCAGCCATGAAAGCTGGTAGCATTTTTGTCAATCTGAGCCGTGGATTTGTCGCGGAAATTGATGCTCTGGCTGATGCGCTCAAAAGTGGACATCTTCGTGGTGCGGCCATTGATGTGTATCCGGAAGAACCCAAAAGCAATGCAGAGGTCTTTTACTCTGAGCTGCGTGGATTGGACAATGTGATCCTGACGCCGCATATTGGTGGTTCGACCATGGAAGCCCAAAGAAACATCGCCGACTATGTCCCGGCACGAATCATTGATTATATCAATACTGGCAATACGTTCAACAGTGTAAACTTCCCTGAGTTGCAGCTACCGCCTTTCCAGAAGGCGCATCGTCTGATTCACCTGCACAAAAACGTGCCTGGTATTCTGGCGAAAATCAATCAGGTGCTGTCAAATCAGAATATCAACATTCTGGGGCAATATCTGAAGACCACGGAAGAGGTGGGATATGTGATCACAGACATTGATACGGCTTATAGTGATGCCGTTTTGGATGAGCTGAAAAAGATTGAGGATACGATCCGATTCCGTGTATTGTACTAGCCCTCGACCTGAAAAACCTGAATTTTTTCAGTCTCTGGTGTCTGGATTTTGATGAGGTACAAGCCTGACTTGATTCCTTTGGTGTCAACGTGCAGGTAATGCTTGCCTGCTGCTTTCCAGGCGGTTTCCAGAATCTTGATTTCGTTGCCCTGACGATCTGTCATCGCAACCAATACCGGACTGCCACTAGGTACCTCGTATGAAATGGTCCCTTCACGCTCAGGAGTAACATCTACTGAATAATTTGCTTGTTCTGCTTCAACTTCAACAAAGTCGGGAGACACTTCTTCAGTATATACCACGGGCTTGGGGGA
>JBCBZF010000955.1:0-2857 GCA_039815525.1 Bacteroidota bacterium
GGCCGGCTCGATTGCGGCCCCCTGATTGGCAATCTGGGCAAAGACCCC
This sequence comes from Bacteroidota bacterium, assembly GCA_039815525.1. Classification (GTDB taxonomy): domain Bacteria; phylum Bacteroidota; class Bacteroidia; order J057; family J057; genus JBCAWW01. The sequence continues at coordinate 49 of JBCBZF010000955.1, forward strand.
GAACTCAAATATCTCGATCAGGGCATTGCAGTGGCCAATCTCCGCATCGCTTGCACAGAATCCTACCGCGACCGCAACGGCAATAATGTCGATCGCACAGAGTGGGTATCCGTCAATCTATGGCGGGGACAGGCCGAAATTGCCGGTAAGTATCTTCGAAAAGGTTCTACGGTCTGTATAGAAGGTCGTCTGTCAACCCGAAGTTGGGAGACGCCTCAAGGCGAAAAACGCAGCATCACCGAGGTGGAAGCCCGCAAACTGATTCTCCTGGATGGTCGCCCGGCCGGAGGTGGGGGCGCATTTAGCCAGCCAGTGTCTCAGGTAACTCCCCTGGGAGAGAGCAAGCCGGCAGCCCAGCAGCCACAGACACCGACTGCCCCTCAGGCACCAGCGGCAAAGCCCATTGAAAATCCGGTCGAACCGACTGAGGATCTGGATGATTTACCATTCTAAGCGGCCTTTTCCGGGCAATGGCTGGACAAAATCAAGCGCAGGAAGCCTTGTTTTCACTTGACAATCTTTGCAAAAGCCCGTTAATTCGATTTAGAGCCTGTTTATGCCTGGGTTTGGTTTCTAAGCTGAACCGCCATTGTTAAACGCGCTCCCAACCCCTAAACCATCGATTGTGGACCCTGAACCGGGTAGTATATATTTATTGAGTTTTCTCCTGGATCAATTGTGGATCGATCTATTGGGACAGTTGGTTCTGTTTGTGCTTTTCATGAGTGTATCGTTCATTGTATCAGGCGCAGAATCAGCATTTTTTTCGCTGTCTAAGCCTGAAATAGATGAGTATAAGGAGCGGGATACGCCCAATGCTCATCGTATCCTGCGCCTGATCAATGATCCCAAGCGCCTGCTGGCGACCATTTTAATTACCAATAATTTCGCCAACATCATCACCATTCTCCTTGGCGCATTCATCATTCGCAGACTCAGCGAAAGTTCTGAATGGGTTGCGCGCTTTGAACTGATTTTAAATGTTGGACTGATTACTGCGATTCTATTGGTATTCGGGGAAATTGTGCCCAAAGTATATTTCGCACGCAATCGCCTCAAATTGGTTGGCCTACTCGCCGGACCGCTGGGACTCCTGAAATTCATCTTTGGCCCCCTTGCCTTTTTATTGGTCAAAGGCACCCAATTCATTGATCGGAAAGTGCAGCTCAAAGAAAGCAATGCTTCTCTGGAAGACCTCAAACACGCCATTGATCTGACCCGTGATGACATCGCAGACAAGGAAGAAAAAGAAATTCTCAAGGGCATTGTCAACTTCAGCAATATCACCGTCAAAAGCATTATGCGGGCACGGGTGGATGTGATTGCCATAGATATTGACATGGGCCTGCCAGACATCATCAGCGTCATCAACGAGAATGGCTACTCACGTTTACCAGTCTACGAAGAGAATCTGGACAATGTCAAAGGCGTTTTGCACATCAAAGACCTGCTTCCTTACCTCAACAATCCGGATTTACCCCTGACGCTATCGGAGCATTTACGGAAGGTGCGGTTTATACCAGAAAGTAAAAAAATTGATTCCCTGCTGGAGGAGTTTAAAGCCCATCGGCTGCACATGGCGGTGGTGGTTGATGAATTCGGCGGGACCGCTGGCATTGTTACGCTGGAAGACGTAATTGAAGAGATTTTTGGGGAGATTAATGACGAATTTGATAGCGAAGATTGGGTTTACACCAAAATTTCTGAAGACACCTACATTTTTGAAGGAAGGATTTCGCTGATCGACGTCAAGAAAATTCTCAAACTTGAAGATGAAATTTTTGAAGACGCGCGCGGCGACAGTGATAGCCTTGCCGGCCTGATCCTGGAACTGCATGGCAAAATTCCTGATCCCGGCGATATCATCCGCTACCAACACTTTGAGTTGCATGTCGAGTCGGTGAGTAAAAACCGTATCACCATGGTGAAGTTTATCATCCTCCCCCAGGAAAGTCCGGTTTAGCCATCTCCCTACATTTCCATTTACAGGCAAAAAAACTGCACATGCTGTAGGCGTGAATTTGTTTTTGAACCATTTTTGGTTTATATCATAAACAAGTTTACATACTTCACCTAAAAAACACGAAATGAGTAAGAAAAAGAAATCCGGTATCGCCGGAACCGCATTTGTCGGCTGCATGTTTGTCGGTATGGGGCTTGGGTATTTGTTTGGTGCCACCAATGCTGGTATGTTTATTGGCATGGGCATTGGATTTGCCTTCATGGCCATCATTCGATGGTCTGCCGCAGAAAATGAACATCAGGAACACACAGACGCATGATGAACCAGGAACAAAGCCTCGCGATCATCACTGAGATGATCGCAGAGGCCAAAGCCACATTTCGCGATGATGGCTTTTTCTATTTATTATGGGGTTGGGCAACCCTGTTGGCAGCCATTTCGCATTTTGCGTTACTGATGTTGACAGGAGATGAACGAAGTGGCCTGATCTGGGCAATCTTTATTTTGGGCGCACTCATTGCCTCTGTTATTGTCGGACGGAGAAAAACGCGAGCTGCCAAAGCCCGGACCTGGCTGATGCGCCAAATCATGTATTTATGGACGGGTTTGGGCATTGTATACTTTTTATTAATTGGCGCGGGTATTTTTCGTTTTATGCCATTTGACAATGTCTACCCGGTTCTGATCATGCTTTACGGGCTTGGCACCTACCTTAGTGGTTCGTTTTTACGCTTCCGCCCCCTGGTGATTGGTGGAATCATTTGCTGGCCATTGGGACTTTTGACATTTTTGGTCCCATTTCAATACCAATTGTTGTGCATTGCCCTCGGAATAAGCATATCCTAC
>JBCBZF010000739.1:0-3792 GCA_039815525.1 Bacteroidota bacterium
ATTGGACCCGTAAACAGACGCTGACCAATGCTGAGCGCTACATCACTCAGGAACTGAAAGAATACGAGGATAAGATTCTCAATGCGGAAGAACGCATTCTTGGTCTGGAAGCGCAGATCTACCAGGAATTTCTGCTAAAGATGCAGAACCATATCCACTGCATTCAACATAATGCCCGCATGATTGCCGAACTCGACATGCTACTGAGTTTTGCCCGGGTGGCCAAGATGCAGCAATATGTCCGCCCGACAGTAACCGAAGGTAGCAAAATCGCCATTGAAAAAGGCCGCCATCCGGTGATTGAAACCACCCTGCCGCCGGATTCTCCCTATATTCCCAACGACATCACCCTCGACAATGATGATCAGCAGGTGGTGATCATCACCGGACCCAATATGGCCGGTAAATCGGCTTTGCTGCGCCAGACGGCGCTCATCGTGCTGATGGCCCAAATGGGCTGCTTCGTGCCGGCTGACAAAGCTGAAGTGGGTCTGGTGGACAAAATCTTTACTCGGGTCGGTGCCTCAGACAACATTTCCAGCGGTGAATCCACCTTCATGGTGGAGATGAATGAAACCGCCCAGATCGCCAATAATGCGACCTCAAAAAGCCTCATCCTGCTGGATGAAATCGGTCGGGGGACCAGTACCTATGATGGGGTATCCATTGCCTGGGCCCTGGTAGAATATCTGCATGAAACGCCCGGCTGTCAGGCCAAAACCCTTTTTGCCACTCACTACCACGAGCTCAACGAACTGGCCAATCGCCTGCCCCGGGTTCGCAACTACAATGTCTCGGTCAAAGAGATTGATGGCAGAGTTCTGTTTCTACGAACCTTAAAAGAAGGCGGAAGCGAACACTCCTTCGGCATCAATGTCGCGGCCATGGCTGGCATGCCCAAAGATCTGGTCGCCAGAGCCAAACAACTCCTCAAACACTTTGAGCAAAATCGGGTCAGCGACAAAGCGGCGGCTAAAGCAGTCAAATTCTCCAAAAAGAAGGAAATCCAGCTCAATATGTTTGAGTTGAAAGATCCCGATACCCTGAAAATCCGGACCATCCTGTCCGGAGTGGACATCGATCGCATGACACCGGTAGAGGCCCTGCTGAAATTGCAGGAGATCAAGGGGGCCCTATTCGGCGAAGAGTAGCATCGGTCCGCGACCGATGCAGAAGATGTGTCTGATCCGCGACCGAGCTTTGGCCACTGGTTTATGGAATCAGGCTTTTTCTCCATCTTACAGAAAAAGATAGCATGAAACGCCTGCTCCGTTGGTCATTGAGAATACTATTGGGATTCTTCGGACTGCTTGCATTATACTTCCTGGCAGCTCTCATCGGCATGCTCATTCCTTCCAATTCCGACTTCGTAGAACCGGAAAACGGCATCGACATTTATTTGGTCACCAATGGCATCCACACCGATTTGCTCTTGCCCTGGAACGAATGGTATCGCCTTTTGCCTCTGGAAGATTTTGAACCGGTCAATCCGCGCTATATTTCCTTTGGGTGGGGAGACCGGGGCTTTTTCATGGACACACCCAGCTGGGACGATTTGACCATTGGCACCACGCTGAATGCAGTTTTTCTCCCTAGTGAAAGTGTGATGCATGTGAGCCTCTATGGTTTTACGCCCGGTACCAGTGAATCTGTCCGAAAAGTCAGAATCTCGGCTGAACAATTGGCCCAGATGGAGGCTTATATTCGGAAACGATTTGCATTGGATGAAAACGGACAGGTACGCAACGTTAGGTGTTGCCATTATCCAGGTGCCAACGATCATTTTTATGCTGCCAATGGGCGATACCATCTGTTTAATACCTGTAATGACTGGGCCAACCGCGCTTTGCAGGCCGCTGGGATCAAAACTGCCAGTTGGGCACCCTTTGATTGGGGCATTTTCTATCATTTTTGATTGAGCAATCGAAGGAGTCTGCGTAAGTTTGCTTATTGCTTAAAGGTGTATGGCCGGACGAAAACTCAAATTGATTGAAAAAGTCATCATCGCAGCCACGCTGTTTAGTGGTGTCATGATTTTTGCTTTTTGGCTCATGGATAAGAAGCCTGATCGCAACTTCTACGTGCCGGACGACTTTGCCGGCTGGATCCGCATTCAATATGAAGTTGCTGGTGCTAAGGTTTTGCCGCGTGAGGAGGGAAACATTCAAATCGTGGTGCCTGCCTCGGGTGTGGTCCAGACGTCAGAGAAGATGGAAGTTGGTTGGCGCAGAGATGTGTTTTTTGCTGGCAATCCTGAACAGGCCAGTGAATTGCCCTCTATGCACGAAACCGATGGCAAAATCATGTTGTACCGGCATGCGCAGGAGTTCTATCCTCGTTCCCACCTTGAATTGGTGCGTAGATTGCCGGCCGGAACGGACACGACACTCAGCGATGAAACGCGGATTACCCGTTCTGCCAGTGGTGAGGTCAGCTATGAGCATGGCCGCAAAACCCTGGAATACATCTATTTCACCGCAAAAGCCCAGCCCATAGACATCAAAATTCCGGCTTTTCCGCCGGGAGAAGCGCTCGAATCGACGGAAGATCGATCCCTGCGCACCAACGATCTTTAACATTTAGCCCCCGATTGACAATGAATCCGAACCCCCGACTGACCAACATTGATTTCAATGATACGGCCCGTGCTTTTCAGGCCAAAAGCGATGTCAAATTGCGCCGTACCTATCGGATGTTCCGCCTGATTGATTCTCCATTCCTGACCAGGATTGGTCCCAAACTGCTCAATTTTGCCCTTTGGCTTCGCCTGCCCATCACAGGGATCGTGCGGAAAACCATTTATGAATTATTTGTTGGTGGAGAATCTATTGATAAATCAGTCGAAGCCTCTCAGTACCTCAATCAGTTTGGCGTGAAAACCATTTTGGATTATTCGGTGGAAGGGGAAAGAACGGAGGCAGGTTTTGATGCCACGCATCAGGAATTTTTGGCCACCCTCATCCACGGCGGAAAACACCCTGAGGTCAGCATGAGCGCTTGTAAACTCACCGGACTCGCCTCTTTTTCCTTGATGGAAAAGGTACAAAAAGGAGAAAAGCTTACATCTGATGAACAGGCTGCCTGGGAGCGGGTTCAGCACCGGATGGAGTCTTTGGCCCTGGCCGCGGTCAATGAGCACACTCCTTTATTCATTGATGCCGAAGAGAGTTGGATTCAGGATGCAATTGATGCCCTGGCGGAAGATTTAATGGAGCGGCACAATCAGAGTCGGGCCAATGTATTCCATACTGTACAGCTCTACCGACATGACCGACTTGACTATTTGCAGGGCTTGATTGCACGGAGTCGGGAGAAAGGATATGTCCTGGGGGTAAAGCTGGTTCGTGGCGCCTATCTTGAGAAAGAAAATGACCGGGCAGACGATTTGGGGTATCCAACCCCCATGCAACCTGATAAAGCTGCGACTGACCGGGATTACGATGCCGCGCTTAAATTATGCATTGACAACATTGATCATGTTGCGGTTTGTGCTGGTACCCATAATGAGAGTAGTGCACGCTATCTGACCGAGCTCATGAGCAGTGCTGGCTTGGCGGCAGATCACCCACATGTTTGGTTTGCCCAACTGCTTGGGATGTCGGATCATATTTCGTTTAATCTGGCTGATAAAGGCTATCATGTTGCTAAATATGTTCCCTATGGTCCGGTTCGGGCCGTGATCCCATATTTGATTCGTCGGGCATAATAAATTACCTCCATGGCCGGAAAAGCCAGCCGCGAAACCCCCCTGTTGGGATTGGAATTGAAGCGGCGGGGTTTGACATAAAAAAC
>JBCBZF010000119.1:0-9746 GCA_039815525.1 Bacteroidota bacterium
CAGACTGATCAGGTCGGTTCCAATAGCCAATACAAATACTGCCATTTTTGACCCAAATTTCGCCGATGTAGCCTTCCGGGCAAATTTCCAGGCTTTGTGGATCGACGATCAACAGCTCCGTGCCCGGCCGTATGTGTCCACAGCCTACCAGTGGTTGGCTACCCGGTGCACCAGCATGGGTTTCCACCAATCGCTTTTCTTCCCCAAAAGCCACACTATCGGCCCAAATCGTTTTCCAACTTTCCTGAATATAGCCGCCCGTCACAATTAAGGTTGTCTCTGCCATGCCATAGACTGGCAGCATCACTTCCCGTTTGAGTCCTGCCACCGCAAAGCGATCCATGAATCGCTGAATGGTATCATGTCGTACTGGCTCAGCTCCATTGAACATATTCCGCAGACAACTCAAGTCCAACTCAGCAATTTCTTCATCGGTGGCTTTCTGCAGGATCATTTCATAAGCAAAATTCGGTGCCCCGCAATAGGTACCGCGATAGGTCGAAATGGCTTGCAACCATCGGATGGGTTTTTGAATAAAGGACAAAGGAGACATCACATAAGCCGGACAGCCAGCAAAAACCCCATACAATACTTTGCCAATCAGCCCCATATCGTGAAAAAGCGGCAACCACGAAATGATGACCTGATCAAGTTTATATTCATTGACAGAATGGATCAAGGTCGCGTTGTGGATCAGGTTGCCATGGCTAACCATCACTCCTTTGGGATCACCCGTAGAACCGGAGGTATATTGGAGAAACGCAATGTCTTCCTGCTTGACGCTCTGTTCTTTATAGGTATCAGCTAACGCATCGTCTATCTCCTCGAGCACCAGACAATTGTCTGCCTTGGCCAGGCCTGGCATATGTTCTTGCAGTTTCCCCATTACTCTTCTATTGGTTAGATAGGCAAATGGTGCACAATCCCGGTTGATTTTTTCCACCCGATCAACCTGCTTACCCATGGCCGGTGGATATACTGGAACGGCGGTCACGCCCGCATACAGACACCCAAAAAATGCCACGATATAATCGAGGCTGGAGGGAAATAACAACATAACATGCCCATTCTGCTGATCCATAGCCTGTAGCCGAGCAGCTACCGCTCTGGCACCACGATCCAACTCTGCAAAGCTCAATTGAGTACGCAGGATCTCTCCACTCTCTAAAAAGCCAAACGCCAGTTCTTCTCCTTTCTGAATGGCATGACGTTGCAAAATACTCACCAGGGTATCATTGGCCTGAACATGAGCGGGTAGCGTGCTTGAATCTGCTTGAAACATGTGCGAATAGATATGCTGTTGAAAAAAGTTCGGGGTATAAAACAAATGTCAAAATACACACGATCTTTCAAGAAAGGGTCAAAGCTATCCTCAATTAGACGATTTCACTCTCAATTAGTATCTTTTCCCCCTCCAATGAAACACATATGGCAGATCCGCATCAAAGCCTGGAAGCATATTATCAGGGATTGCTCAATTTTCAGGACCAAAAAGGAAAGGGGAAAATCTTTTCTTCTGAAGAGTTGAAAAGCATGGCACTTGAGCTGGGCTTGAGTGAATCTGATTGGGACCAACTGCAACAAAAGCTTGGCGAGCATTTGACCAGGGGCACTGGATTTGTTCGCTTTGAAAACTGGGATGATGCCATTATTGAATTTGATCAGGCACTGCGTATTCATCCTTTTCATCTAACTGCACTGGAAAATATCGCTGCCGCTTACCACAAAAAATGGCAGCAAAGTTTTGAAGAAAGATACCGTCGAAAAGCCCTTTCTTACGCACAAACGGCCCTTCAGATCAAAGCCGATCACGAACCTTCCCTACAGTTGATCAGCACCCTGAAACAAGATCAATCTCTTTCAGACAAGCGCACCCGTGCCCGCAATCGTGGCCGGATCATGATCATTGCTGCGGCTGTGGTCATCGGTATTCTGGTAGCTTCTTCGGTGATCTTGTGGCAAAAAGGAGAACGGAGGGCCGCCGAGGAGGAAGTTTTGAACCAATCTATCCCAGCTGTACCCGAATCAAAAAGCCAACCTCTAACCCAGGCTGCACTCAGAACGCCCGTTTTATGGACTGAAAATGTGCTGTCAGCTGACTTGACTTTCTTACCAGAGAAGTCGGAATTCAAAGCCTATGATGTAGACGGTCAAAAGTCTTTTAGCTATGTGGTAACCGGAGACATCCAAAGCCTTGGACACGAAATCAGTTTGCTGACATTACGCGTCAGTTTGTTGGGAGAAGACGGAATTCTCATCCGTGAAAAAGTTGAAGAGGTGATTGGCGAGACAGATCCCAATGCCCGACCGGGCGATGCGATTGCGTTTGGACATCAGCAGTACGAAAAAACAGACCAACTGCCCCAGATCAGTCAGGTACAAATTGCCGTAGAAAATATCCGTCGGACGCCTGCACCTGATGCATATGAGTCATCACCGGCGGTTCGCTTTACCTGGGAGCCTTCTCAACCCCCCAATGTCAATTTGGAAATCCGGGAACGCGCCTTCAGTCGGTCTGAAACCCATCTGATTGGCAGGATATATGACAAACTAGAGATCGAGGTAGAGAATACAGGTAAACTCAATCTTGAACTTCTGAAGCTGGGAATTCGATGGTATACCCCCAATGATTCTCTTTTGCAGGAAGAAACCCATTTTGTGGTCGGCCCGTCTGATCCCAGTTTGAAAATTGGTGCGGTCAAGGTCAGTGGACGAACCTTTGGCTTAGATGCAGACTCAGCTGCTGTGGTCGCCCGCCATGAGTGGGTCGTTTTAGAGGTGGACTATTGAACCACCGGCACATTGAGTTCCGCCCGTTCACACAGGTCCACTTTGTTGACCTCCATCACCAGATTGCCTTTTTTATCTGTATAAAACGCACTGACAAAGCGCGCGCCAAACAAGACATCATCCGCTTTGTAGGACATACGGTCATGGACCATTTGGGCAAATGTATCGTCATAGCCTTTAATCAGGATCAAAAACTCCGCATTGGTTTCTTTCAGCTGTTCTGGCGTCATCATAAACAATGGGCTTTCCTCATTAATAGGATGCACAATGGTCCAGGTCAGGGGAAACAATGCGACCCGGTTGCGTTCCAGTTTGAGTGGGTAGAACTTTTGGCGGACATCCTTCCCCTTGCGCTCATATTTCATCAACACCACTGTTACTTCCAACTCGATCAACTGATTTTGGCGACGGTTGACAATGCGGAACTGAAAGCTATTGGTCTTGCGGTAGGGCGAGATAATGGCATGTTTGCTAAAGCGAATTTTGACACTTGGCCGGGAGAAACGACCGTACAGCACACCAGTTGCCAATGCAAATGCTAATAAACCAAACATTGACTCAAAGGCTGACAACATGCTAGCGGCGTGGCCAATCGGACTGATACTGCCATAGCCAACCGTGGTGAAGGTTTGAACAGAGAAATAGAATGCGTGGCCAAATTCGTTCAAAAACCTTAGGGAGGCATCATAAGCATCCAGCGGTGCACCAGTCAGATGTTCGACCCCTACCAGCATATAGAGAAAGGCAAACAGGCTATTGAACAAAATAAAAACAGTGGTCACCCAAAAAGAAAACTCCCACCAGCTGATGGTGATCAGATATTGATACAAACTCCACGATCCCAATCCTCCCCCCGTCCGGACGACATTGAAAGAGCCATCTGTATTGATCAATCTGCGGGTTTGCTTCCCAATCGAGGTTCCAAATCCCAGATCGCGAAATTCGGTGGAGCGGCCATTGTTGGTTCTACGTTTTCCCATACACGAAGGTAAATCTGCCCTGTCCTAACAAGCAAATGGAGGCGGCAGCGTTTTGAGACAGAAGATTCGTCAGAAAAAAATATCTTCATCATAGGGGGTCTCCCTTTTTGAGCTGTCTTTTGATTAAACCTTCAGTTCTATTGTGCGTCTACCCTTAGTCGACAAATGAAAAATCGCATGCTACGAAATCTGTTGTTTGGCATTTTACTGGCCACGCTCGCGCTGTCCTGTCAGGACCCTGGTGAAATCATCACGGTACCGGATAATACCGCGCCGCCAGATGTCACGGTCTCAGAGGTGATCAAAGAAAATTATGTCAATAAACTTTACATCAGCCTGCTGGGACGAAAGCCTGAATCTTCTGAATTGGTCCAGGGAATGGCAACACTGGCGCAGGACAATGCCTCCACCGCAAACCGGGCCGAGTTGATGGATGATATTTTCACCAATCCGGGTTTTGGAGAGAGGATGTATGATGTCGCCCGAACGGAAATGCTCAACAACCTTGATACCGCTCAAATCAGTTTGCAGATATACTTTCTGACCGTCTTGCTGGACTCACCTGCCTATGAGCCCTTTTACGACCTGATCATTCAGGAAACAACGAAGTTGCAGGAATTGAAAGATACACCCTATGATCTGATTGATGGCACGATCGGCCGCATCGAGATGCACAAACGCTGTGTCAACAATTTGTTTTATGACGAAATCAATATGGGCAGTCAAAACTTTGTCCTGGCCATGTTTGAGTATTTCTTCAATCGTTATCCCACGGAAGTGGAAGAAAGAGATGCCATTGCGATGGTAGACGGATTCACCACCCTGATGTTTGGCAAGGAAGGACATAGCAAAACTGATTTCATTCAGCTCTTTTTTGCCTCTGATGATTATTTCGAAGGACAAGTCATCAATGTCTATCGGGATTTCCTTTTTCGGGAACCCACTTCTCAGGAAATGGGACTACATACCACATCCTACAAACAAGCACTTGATTATCAGGAATTGCTGAAAGCGATTCTTACAACTGACGAATATCTCGGAATTTAATGCTCCACCCTCATCATTCTCACGCCATGCGTTATTCACTCATTCTGTTGTTCTCTATCTTGCTGGCCGCATCAGCCTGCAAAAGTGGCGATGATTTGTATCTCTACGAGGTCGATGAATTGCAGGTCAACCAATCTGGTGTAGACAAAAACAACCTCAAATCTGAGCTTGAATTTTTGTCTTTGGCCTACTCTGATCTGTTTGGGGAAACTGTTTCTGATGACATCCTCAACAGCATGATGTTTGCCTACCAATCACTCGGAGACAAAGCGCTCATTGCCGATATTCTGATCCGGAATATGCTCAATGCCCCCGAAGCCGATGTGCCCAGCGATCAGGAAATGCGAGCCAATCCCGACGCATTTATTACTGCGGTATATAAAAAATTCTACGTAAGGGAGCCCAACGAGTATGAACGTTGGTATTTCAACAATCTGATCCAGACTGATCCCAATATCAGTCCTGAAACCATTTTTTATGCTTTCCTGACTTCAGACGAATACCGCTTTTACTAATCTCCCTAAACACTCTGCAATGAAACGACGAGACTTTTTACGTGCCTCTTCTTTGACTGCCGCTGCCACCATCGCTGCACCATACATTCTGCCCAGTGGTCGCCTTTTTGCCCGTAGCATGCAAAGGCGGGTCAATCATGTGGTTTTCTGCCTCTTTGCTGGTGGGATTCGGAATCTGGAATCCGTTCATCAAAATGAAGGAAACCTCATGCCGGCCATGCTGGCCGGAACTGACGCCAGCATTCCGGGACTTGATCCTTTACCCGCTTCCCCCTGGTCAAATCGTCTTGAAGCGGAAGGCACTCTGTTCAAAGAATTTCGCTATAAAGAAGGGCCGACCGGTCACTTCAACGGCCACACTGTGGCCTTAACCGGAGTTTATACCAATACCGGCCTCAATCTCGCGGCCAATCCCGAAGCCCCGACGGTATTTGAATACTATCTCAAACATAATTCGCCAGCCGTTACCTCCCGTAACGCATGGTGGGTGTCCAACGCGCTTGGCCCCTACCCCGCACTCAACTACAGCCAGCATCCGTCTTATGGCCCCCAATACGGCGCCAACCACATTACCCCGACCAGTCTGATCAGTCAGGCGACCTATCCGGTGATTGGCAATCCCAAACAGTTTCAGTTCCATGAAGAGGAAGCGGTCAAAGGCATGCGCTCCTTTTTGAACCGTCAATTTGGCAAGCAGCCACCCACTGGATCAATCGGTAACGTCAACAGCGAAGCTGATGCTGAAGCTGTGCGGGTCTTCATCAATGATATGTATACCCAGGGACTGGCGGGTGCCTTCAACAATCCGTTGGGGGTGTCAACCAATATTGCCACCAATGACATTTTCACCATCCTTTTTGCAGAAGAAGTGATCAAACGCTTCACGCCTGAACTCCTGGTAGTGAATATGACTGATGTGGATGCCTGTCATCAGAATTTCACGGCTTACTGCAACAATCTGCGCAAAGCGGACTACGCCCTCGCACATCTGTGGAATACCATCCAGAATACGCCCGGGATGGCGGATGACACAGTGCTGATCCTTGCCCCTGAGCATGGCCGCAATCTGCAACCCAATACTGTGTCTGATATTCATGGTCGTCTGGGGGTAGACCATACCGGCGATCCGACTTCCAGAGAAATATTTGCCATGGTCCTGGGGCCTTCATCTGTGGTCAACAAAGGCCTCAGTGTCGGGACGGCCCAGCAGCCAATCGGTGAAAGCATTGATTTGGTGCCGACTGTGGCCAATCTGCTTGGCTTTGATGTAAATATTCCACCCGGTTTTTTGCCAGGACGGGTGTTGAATGAGGCTTTGGCTTAAACAATGAACACAATGAAACAATATCGTTATCCTGTCTTTCTGCTTCTGAGTCTGCTGAGCTTAGTTGCCTGTCAGAATCGCATAGAGGAGCCGCCCGAAAATCCTTTTGATAAAATTGTCTATCCAGAGCCACCGATGCCGCTACCTGAGCCGGACCCGGCTTCCCTGGTAGGCCTGCATAAAAACATTTTTAGCGTGAGTTGTGCGGTTCCAGGCTGTCATGACGGCAGTTTCGAGCCCGATTTTCGGACCGTTCAGTCGACTTATTCTACTCTTGTATTTCATCCGGTCATTAAGAATGATCCCAATGGGAGTTATGAGATGCGGGTGGTTCCGAATTCAACCGCAGCCTCCTGGCTGTACAATCGGGTTACGACTGAAGATCAGACTTTGGGGCGCATGCCACTCTACGACAATCCCCTGGATGAAGCACAGTTACAAGCGATTTCTGATTGGATCAATGCCGGTGCGCCAGATATGTTTGGCAATCCTTCTACCCAGCCGGATCGGCTGCCGGTTTTTGCAGGTGTCGCCGCCTTCATTGACTTCAATGGATTTTCGTATCGGGTCGATTCCATCCGCGGAGGCGAAGCCTTCAATCCGTTCGGCACCCTCAACAACCGGGAGATGACCCTGTGGTTTGGCCTGACAGATGACAATACAGATCTGGAAAACCTCCAGGATGTCAGCCTAAGCTTTTCCGAGCATTTTGACGATCTAAGCAATGCAATCACTGCCAATGCCAGCTATGACAATCAGGGCATCGTGATACCAGATTATTTCGGACCTGGCAGTGCGGCGCAGTTTCATTGGTTTGTCAAAATCAATACTGCAATTGTCCCCAAAGGTATGTTCAACAACGTTTCCCTCACCTTCATGCGTCTATATGCAAAGGATGGAGAAAATGAAGAAGCGATGGAATTCCCAAGAGATACCCATCCGCTTGAGTTCAAAACTTATATGTCATTTGTTACCCAATGAAAACTTTTCCATTTAACATATTAATTGGTCTGCTGCTATCTGGTCTGCTGATGGCGTGTCAGGACGAAAGCCCCTTTATTTCCGAAGTGCCAGAGATCTCTCTGGAAGGCGTATCTGCGACACAGGTCAAAGCCTTTGAGGATGAGATTTCTTTTACCATCCGCTATACCGATGGAGATGGCGATCTGGGGACCAATGATGACAGTCAACGCAATGTATTTGTAGCTGACAGCCGCATTCAGGCGATCAGTGAATTTCGGCTCCAGCAAGTTGCACCAGACGGGGCGAGTGTCCCCGTAACCGGTACCTTTGTCCTTACGCTCCCCAACACCATTATCACCAATGGTGCCAGTGAGGAATCAGTGGTCTTTACCATATATCTCGTTGACCGGGCAGGGAATGAGAGCAATCGCATCGACAGTCCGGAGATCATCGTAACAGAATAGTTTTTCATCACCTTCAAGGGAAGTATAGAAGCATGACCCTCACCCCTACAGGTGGGGCTTCGTGCTTTTTATCACAAACACTTTGACAGGCAGTCGGTTCATATATCAAAAGCAAGATATATGCAACAGATTGATTCGGCCTTTTTGGCTAAATGGCGTACTCAATCAGGAAAAGATCTGCAGAGTCTCAGCATGCAACAACCAACAATGGTGGTTTTTCTGCGGCATTTCGGCTGTACGTTTTGTCGCGAAGCCCTGGCCGACCTGGCTGAAGAGCGGACTGCAATTGAAGCCCAGGGTACCAACATTGTAGCCGTACATATGTCCCTTCCTGAACGTGCGGATGCATTCTTTGCAAAATATGACCTAACCGATTTGGAGCGGATTTCAGACCCCAGTCAAGCTTTGTATCAGCATTTTTCTCTTCAACGTGGGAAGTTGGGTCAGTTATTTGGCTGGAAGTCGTGGGCCAGAGGCTTTGTGGCTGGTATTTTAAATGGCCATCTGGTCGGCAAAGAAGAGGGAGACGGTTTTCAAATGCCCGGTGTCTTTTTATTGGAAAAAGGCAAAATCACCAGAGCCTTCCTACACGAATCTGCAGCAGATCGTCCGGACTATGTTGATTTGGCCACTTGCCCGATCACATGAGGCTTACAGCTTTTCTGGTTTTTCAATGGTAAAATAGAAAGTAGTCCCTTCACCCACTTTGCTTTCAATCCAGATACTTCCATTGTGGGCTTCAACAATTCGTTTGCAAATGGCTAAGCCGATCCCTGTACCGGGAAATTCGGCATCGGTGTAGAGACGCTGAAATATCTCGAAGATTTTGTGTTGATATTCCTCATCAATCCCAATGCCATTGTCTCTGACACTGATCAACCAATAAGTAGGACTCTCCTTGGCCTGAATGTCTATCTGAGGCGATTCACTGCGGTTGAATTTGACACCGTTCTCAATCAGATTCTGAAAAAGGGTTTGCCACTGACTCCGAATGCCGGTTATCACTGGGAGGTCATCATATCTGATTTGTGCGTTGCGTTCCTGCAAAGCAGAAGAAAGGCTTTTCTCCACCAGTTTGATGATTTTTTGCAAAGGAACCGGCTCCATTGCAGCCTGATCGCGCCCAACCTTGGCGTAGGCGAGCAGGTCATTGATCATGTCATACATTCTGCGTGAGCTGCCGACGGCAAAGTCTATGTATTCCATGGCCCCATGATCTAAATCCCCTTTGTATTGTCTTTCCAATAGCTGCAGATGACTGATCACCGTACGCAATGGCGTTTTGAGATCGTGAGAGGCAACATAAGCAAAGCGTTCCAGATCTTCATTGGTCCGGTGCAGCTCAGCCACCTTCTGCTGCAGCTCAAAGGTTTTTTCATCTACTCTGATTTCCAGTTCCATCCGCTGTCTTTCTGCATAGAGGTATCGAAAAAACACCAATAAAACGATCAGAAAGGCTAAGCCGACCAAGCTGACAAACCACCAGGTTCGGTAAAACTCCGGCCGAATTTCAAAGCCGATGGATTTGGGGCTACTGCTTTGGCCAGTCATCCTCTTTTTCAGCAAAGCCGGAGCCCATGGTCTCGTCGAGGTCTAAGACGAGCGTCTTGCGCCCCTCGACCATTGGAGGCTGCGGTCCAATGATGGGGTCATCGTTCCATGA
>JBCBZF010000512.1:0-5159 GCA_039815525.1 Bacteroidota bacterium
AAACATTCCACTTGTACGCCAATCTTTGTTCACTTATGGCAAAGCAGGAACAAAGAACGCTCGGCATTGCAACAAGAGCAGCGGGCCATGGGCACGATATTGAAAGTCAGGATACTTTTCATTGGTCTTCTGATGCCTCTTTTCCTGATGGGCCAAACCGGGCCACCAGCCCACATTTTTGGCATAGACAGCGTCTGGGAACAGGGCGCCGCCATTTTACAATTGCCTTCCGGCAATATCATGCTCGCTGGCACCGCCCAAATTGATTCAATTGGCGGACATGAAGTCTCCCTGATCAAAATGCGCCCGGACGGTCAGATTATGTGGACCCATTACTTCGGGACTGAAGTTGAAGATTATGGTCTGGGGATGAGCCAGCTTGACGATGGTGCACTGATCATCTCTGGTAATACCTTTGACCTGACACGTTTCCAAAAATCAGCTCTTCTGATAAAGGTGGACACCAGTGGGCAACAGATTTGGTTGGTCCAATATGGAGACAGTTTGCGCAATGCTTCCTTTAAGACTGTTCTCCCCACCCAGGACGGAGGCTTGCTTGCCTGCGGAGCAATATCTTCCCCTGATGGAAATGATTCCTACATCGTCAAAACCGATTCGATGGGCCAGACTTTATGGGTTTCGGCTTTCAAAGACAGTCTCATTGACATTGCACATGCGGCAGTGGAACTACCGGGGGGTGATTTTATCATTGCCGGAGACGTTCAACAAGCAGGACTTTATTACAATCCTTATTTGCTGAGACTTGACCCGCAGGGCCAGCAAGTTTGGCAAAAGGTACTTACCAGCCCGCTCAACGGCGGTTCTCAAAACCTGATTCTTAGCCAGGACCAGACCCATATTTGGCTGGTAGGGGAATCTTTCCCGCAAGCTGGAGAATTCAGCTTTGACATTCTGTTGGTACAGTTGGATCTGAATGGACAAGAGCTAAAAAGGAGTTATCTCGGAGAAGAGGAAGCAGAAGCGGGCTTTCGGGTTCAGGAAAATTCTACTGGAGAGCTATTTATTGCTGGGTATGGCTACAATTACAATACTGGTGATACAGATCTGATTGTCATCAAAACAGATGCTAATGGTCAAGAAATTAGCAGACGCTATTACGGGGGCAACCGAATTGATCATGGGTATGACCTGTTGTTGAGTGATCAGGATCACTTTCTGGCGGCTGGTTTTTCAACCCAGGGAACAGACAATCAGTATCTTGTCATCAGAGACAGTATTCAAACGCCACTTTCGACCAATCTGGAACCCTCATTGGGATCCAGTCTACAGTTCTATCCAAACCCAATTTCAGCAGGAACGGTTCTGCACATCAACCTGAAAAGTCCAGATATCTCTGCATCGTTAACAGATTTAAGGGGGAGGATTTTGCTGTCCCAACAAGCTTTCCCCTTCTCGATCCCGTCTGAGTTTGAATCGGGAATGTATATTTTACGTATCATCAGAGGAGACACAATCTTGACAAGAAAGGTCTTGATTGAAGGTCGTTAAGGGTATGAAAAATCGCACATTACACATCAAACATATGGTCTGCCCTCGCTGTGTGGAGGCAGTAGAAGAAAGCTTGCAGGACGTGGGCTTAATTGTGAAATCAGTTGAGTTGGGTGCAGCAGTGATTCAGTCAAATCAAGGCGTTTCTGATGAACAGATTGCGGAGGTACTTGAGAAAAGGGGATTTGTGCTCCTGGCCGGTCGGGAAGAAAAGCTCATTGCGCAAGTAAAAGCTGCCGTGCTGGAATTAATCCATTACCAGGATGATCAGCCTCCAGTAAAAAACTCGGTGTATCTGCAGGAAAAAATCGGCCTGAGCTACTCCCATCTGAGCAAGCTTTTCTCCAGCCTAGAAGGCATCACCATTGAAAAATACATCATCCTGCAAAAGATCGAACGCGTCAAAGAGTTGATCACATACGATGAGCTAAGCCTGACCCAAATTGCTGCAATGATGCACTACAGCAGTCCGCAGCATTTGTCAAATCAGTTTCGGACCATCACGGGTATGTCTGTTAGCGATTTCAAAAGACTAAAGGACAAAAAGCGTATCAGTCTGGACCAAATCGGCTAATCCTGCACAGATAAGCGAAAATCCTATTCGCCTTCTTTTCCAGGGAAGCGATAGCTTTGTTGCAACAAGAATCAATTACTGATGCAACATACATACGAAGTCGCTGGCATGCATTGCAACAGCTGTGTTCGGACTGTAAGCAATCGACTCTCAGAATTGGAGGGGATTACAGCCGTTAAGGTTCAACTGGAACCGGCAGAAGCACAGATCCATATGGAGCAACACATTGCGCTTCCTACCCTTAATGCTGCCCTGGCAGAGAAAGGAACGTACTTGCTAAGCGAAAAAGAACAGGCATCTGATACGTCTGCCCCAACAGACCAAATCCAATCAACGGACTGGCTCACAACCTACCGGCCTTTATTGTTGATATTTGGCTTCCTGCTGGGCGGCACCCTACTCTATGCATTCAGCCACAACAACTGGCAGATGAGCAAGCTGATGCACAGCTTCATGGGGGGCTTTTTTGTGGTTTTTTCATTCTTCAAGCTCCTGGATGTCAAAGCTTTCGCAGGTGCTTTTGCCTCTTATGATCCAATTGCGAAGGTAAGCTCTGTCTATGGGCGGGTCTATCCATTTATCGAACTGGCTCTGGGAATTGCCTATCTCATGCACTGGGCCCCTACTTCCGTCTATCTGGCGACTTTATTGCTGTTGGGGATTGGAACCATTGGTGTGGTGCGGGCAGTTTTGGACAAAAGAACAATTCAATGTGCCTGTCTGGGAACCGTTTTCAATTTACCGATGAGCCAGGTAACCATCATTGAAAACAGCCTGATGATTGTGATGTCGTTGATCATGCTGGTACAGCAGGTACTTTGAGGCAAAAATTCTCAATTTTTGATTGCTTCAGTGGAGGGTAAAAGCTTTTTCACGACATTTACGTTGTATAGGATAAAGCGCTACCACACAAGCTTTAGCTTATGAACATCCGACTCACGCTTTTTGCCATTCTTTTTTTGTGCTCCTTCTCCCTTTCTGCTCAATTATTCGTGGGAGAAGGTGGAGAAGTATCTTTTGTGTCTGATGCCCCATTGGAAGAAATCGTTGCACGAAGCAACAGCCTGCGGGGTGCCATCAATCTTGACGATCAGACTTTCGCTTTTACCATTGACATTGCCACCTTTGAAGGCTTCAACAGCCCTCTTCAGCGTGAACATTTCAATGAAAAGTACATGGAAAGTACCCGTTTTCCCAAAGCAACTTTTCGGGGGAAAATCATTGAAAGTATCGATGTAGGAGTAGGAGGCACCCAGTCGATCCGCGCCAAGGGTGTCTTTTCGATTCATGGTGTCAGCCAGGAACGCATCATTCGCAGCACCATCAGGCGGACCGCCAATGGATTCCAGGTAGACGCAAAATTTGACATATTGCTGGAGGAACACCAAATTGAAGTGCCTCGTATCGTTTTTGAAAACATTGCTCAGGAAATTGCGGTCGCACTCTCGATCAACTTCCAGGCACAGAGAGGCAGTTCATCCGGTCGATAAATGAAGCCTCACGCTCTTCTGGTTCTACTTATTCTATCCCTCAGTCTTCGATCCAAGGCTCAGGCTCCCTATTTCCAAAACCGAAACCTGGGGATTGATATGAAGATCAATCATATTCACCAGTGTAAAAGTGGTTTTATCTGGGGCATTGGTCCATCCGGACTCCATCGATACGATGGGGTCAACTGGCGGAATATCCCAGGTTTGCAGGAGCGAAACCAGGAAATCAGTGCGCTTTTTGAAGATCAGTCTGGCCATTTATGGCTGGGCATGGCTGGTGGAGACATACTCGAATTTACCAGTGACAGTCTGCAGTTGGTCGTAAAAGGCCCGGAAATGGTCTCCAGTAAGACATCGAATCTCTTGCGAGACCAGCAGAAGACGTGGTGGCTGGCAACGTCCGGCGATGGATTGTGGTTTTATGCGGGTGAGCAGTGGAAGCAGTTGGATGGTATGCCAGATGACTACATTTACGATCTGTATCTGGATGCCGCAGGACATATTTGGGCCGCCACTGATCGTGGCATTGCCATCATACATCCCGCTGAAGACAACCAGATCAGCCTTTTGGGTCGGGCGCAGGGCCTGCCAGACGAAATTGTCCGGGTATTGGAAGCTGACGTGAACGGCCAGGTTTGGCTGGGCATGTACGAAGGCGGGGTTTGTCGATTTGACGAAAATAGCCAGCGGTTTACCGATGTCTTTTTACCAGGTAACAAACCCATCAATGACCTGTTTTTTCAAGGAAAAACACTTTTCATTGCCACAGGTGGAAACGGTCTTTGGGAGAAAAAAGCCGACGCCCGGGCCCGCCCATTGCAAACAGAAAAGCGGGAAAAGGTAATCGATATCCTCATTGATTCAGAAGCCAATCTCTGGAAACTTACCCAGCCCCAGCATCTCTCTACGGCCAACCTGCGTTTCCGTTTTTTGCCAATCAAGGGTGAGCAGGTTCTTGGTGTGCATGCCGGGCAAAGTGGCCAGATTCATGCTTATGACCAGGATTCCCTCTATGTCTTTCAGCCTCAGACCCGAATTTGGCGTAGTTGGCAACTTCCCAGTCCCCGCAAAATCACTGCTTTATATGAAGACGCAGCAGGTGGTACCTGGCTGGGTACGCTTGGTGGCGGCGTCTGGTATCGGGCCACCAATACAGAAAACTGGCTCCACATCACCGAAGAGTTGGGCCTGAGCAGCAATCACGTCATCAGCATCAGCGGTACCGCCGAAAAAATATGGTTTGCTACCTTTGGTGGCGCATCCAGTTGTGATTTGCCCCGATTCGGGCGCATGCCTTCATTTCGTCATTTTGGTCGCCAGGATGGCCTGGGGATTGAATACATCTACCAGGTGATGATGGGACAGGATCATAAGGTTTGGTTTGCCACTGATGGCAAAGGGATTCGATACTGGAATGGAGAAGAAATCAAAGATTTACAGGCACTGGACGGCCAAACATTCCTGTCCATGGCCAGAGCAGAACAGGGGCACCTCTGGTTTGCCAGCATGGATAGTGGCATTTACCAATATCAAGGCGGTCAATTACAGAATCTTTCCTATCTGAGAGGCCTTCAGAAACGCAAAAT
>JBCBZF010000753.1:0-3710 GCA_039815525.1 Bacteroidota bacterium
AGAGGGGTAGCGATTTATCGTAGCAGAGCATTTTCGATAAAAAATAAAGGATCAATGACAGGTAAGATAGGAGGAGAAAGGGGGGATTTTCGGCTTTAGAAGGTGGGAAGATCAATGGAAAAGCACAAATTCACATTTATTCCGACAAACAGAAATATACAAAAGCCTTGGTCTTGCAGGACCAATGAATCATTTATCGTTGCTACAGACTGGGTATACCCTACCGAAAAGTCCAAAAGAAAACCGATTCCCGTGGGTCGGAGAATCGGTTTCGAATAGTTGATATGTTGAGGGAAATGTCAGGCGCCTTCACCTGCTTTTACCAGGTCGGACATTTTTTCGAGTCCTTCTACAAAGGACATAAATGCACCTTGATCCATGACATTTTCGAGATCACTTGCAACAGATTGAATGTATTTGCTGTAGTTCATGTGCAGCGTCTGTCCTTTCTTGGTCACTTCCAGGAAAACGACCCGACGGTCATCTTTGGAGTTGACGCGCTTCACGAGCTTCTGCCTTTCAATCTTGTCAATAATAGAGGTTAAAGTGCTGAGCTTAATGTTGAAATGCTGTCCAATCTCTTTCATCTTCTTCTTACCCTGATTGACGATCAATTGGATGATCTCCATTTCGAGGGAGGAAATTTTGTACTTCGTTTTAATGTACTCCTGATGTTTACGGAAAACGTCCGCGAGATTGAATAGCTGTGTTTCGAGCCGCTTTACAGCAGGCTCACCATTTGCTACCGTATCCATAACTAGCCATTTAGAATATTAGGGGAAAAAATTATCTTAATATGTAAGCAAATATAAAATACGATCACCAAAATATCAAAGATATCTAACACAATAATTCGCAAAAACAAAAGTCCTAAATTCCAAAATACCCGATTTTATCAACTTGCCAGTCCGTGAGAAGAGATCTTTCTTTGCTTAAAATATATCCAATAAATCTTTTCCTCACCCCCACAAAGCCCCACCTAATACACTAAAAAACAGTACGTTACCATACCATATACATTGCTTCTCCTATATCAAATTATGCCTTTCGCACTTTTTCCTTGGGAAAATTGCGAAAGTTCATAGGATCGCCCTTGAGAAAGAACTAAATTTTCTTCCTCTTGATACCAGTCTCTGCTTGGGTTACGGCAATAGCGAAACAGGACCGAAAAGCATGAAAGCTTTTGCTGAATAATGTTTTGTTTGTTTAAATCACCCCATGAAGCGGCCCTCCGGTAGCAGCTAGTTTGTCCACACGCTTTGATATCTCAGGATCTTCAACCAATGGAGGTGCATGATGAGGTTTAATCCGCGCATCGATCAGCAAGGGGCCAGTACATCCCCAATGCTTATGATCAATAAAGCTTCCTACTCCATAAATATCATGCGATGGATTCGAGCGCGTGAATGTCACCCAGAGGAAATTATTGAGCGTTTTTGCACAGAATGCACTATCATCTACCAGCAACAATAATGGAATGTCGTCCATCGGGTAAGCTTCCAGTGCCTGAACCAGTTTTTCTGCATCCGCATGTGCATCAGATGGGTCAACGAAAGCTGGTCCCTGAATGGCCAGAATACCTGGCCGAACAATTCGTGGTTCGGAAAAGCCTGCGGGAAGAGCAAAGTTATCAGGCAGTTCTGTCCCCAGATCACGGATTTCCTCGCCAGCGGCTGCCATGACCACTTTCGAACCCTGGTTGAGTCCCGTTCCACTGTAATCCAGGGTATCCATTGTCGTACGGGTTTGAAAGTGGAGGTCCCGTCGCCAATCGATGCGTCGCAGCAGATGGTCAAAATATCCGCCAATGTCGTGTATGTCCAGATCCGGATTGTCCTGATAGGCAGTCATCATCAGGTATTTGGCCAATGAAGCCTGTCCAAATCCAAGCACCGCATTGGCAACAGTCAGAATTTCTTTGGGGCTGCGTTTTTCGTAAGGGACATATCGCTCATTGCCGATGGCAAGCAGCAGCGGATGCACACCAGCAGCATCTACTGCATGCATGGCATGGAGGCCTGGTACACTAACCGGAACCATGGCAGCCGTCACTTCGTGAATCAATTCTCCAAAACTGGTATCCTCCTGCGGCGGGCGACCAACCACTGTAAATGGCCAGATCGCATTTTTACGATGGTATACAGCATCAACTTTCATGACCGGGAATGGATGGGTCAGACTGTAATACCCAAGGTGATCACCAAAAGGGCCTTCCGGCTTGGTGGCCGTCGGATCGATGCTGCCAACAATACAAAAGTCTGCATCAGCGGAAAGCGTATGACCATTTTTCCGAACGTAGCGGAAGTTTCGTCCTGCAAACATCCCGGCAAACATCAATTCTGATAGCCCTTCTGGAAGCGGCATGACTGCACCAAAGGTGTGTGCGGGGGGGCCCCCGACAAAGATACTTACCTTGAGTCGTTCACCCCGCTCAGCGGCATGGGTATGATGGACCCCGATTCCTCGATGGATTTGATAGTGAAGGCCGATTTCCTGATCCGCTTCATATTCATTCCCCGCCATCTGAATGCGGTACATCCCAACATTGGATCGCATCACACCCGGATGTGCAGGATCTTCTGTATAGACCTGTGGTAAGGTCACATACGGACCACCGTCCATGGGCCAGGATTGTAATTGTGGCAATGCACTCAGCCTGGTCTGGCCATGTAAAATCGGTGCTTTGAACCATGGTCGCATTGGTAAGGCCTTCACCGCAGAAAAAGGCGTTGCCAGATACTTATGGGGGGCCTTGAGAAAGCTGGTTGGATCAGCTTTGAGTTGGACAATCTTCCGGACTTGCTCTAAGGTAGAGCGAAAGATGTAATTTGTCCGCTCCATGGTCCCAAACAGATTTCCCAAAGCAGGGAATGCACTGCCTTTGACATTTTCAAACAAAATAGCCGGTGCCCCCTGCTCATACGCACGACGCTGAATTTCGGCCATTTCCAAATAGGGATCGATTTCGGCTGTTACCCGAACCAGTTGGCCGCTTTTTTCAAGATCGGCCACACACTGCTGTAAACTTCTATATCTCACAAAGAGTCAAATATCAAATTCTATATATATAAAATAACCCTGCCGATGGGGCAGGGTTTTCAAATTTTGATATTTCTTTCAGGGAACTCAAAAATTGTCAATAAAGCGGCCCAAAATCTGTGTTACAGAAGGTTTGAGTAAGAAGGTCAGACCCAATCCGGCAATGGCGCCCCAAAGATGCGCATCGTGATTAATTTGCATCTCAGACTTACGAAAAAGATTGATGAAACTGTAGAGGATGAATCCCGCCACAACAATGTAGCCGGGCATCTGTAAAATTGGCCATTGTTGTGAGATAAAGGGAATCCCAAATTTCATATATGGGTTGCATACCACGGCCGAAAGAATCACGGCACTGATTGCCCCTGAGGCGCCTACACTGCCTTCGTAACTGGTATCAGTCCGATACCTTACAACCACAAGGGCATTGCTGAGCAAAAGCGCAAGCATGTACAAAAGTCCGAATTGCCAGTGTCCCAATCTATGCTCCAGTGAAAAGCTGAAGAAATAGAATGTCAGCATATTAAATGTGAGATGTAAGTAGCTACCATGTACCCAGGCGCTGGTGATAATGCGCCAATATTCCTTGTACATGAGCATATCATAGGGAATCAGCATGGCACGGTCCACCACACTTTCATCTCTGATCCCCCAAATGCTGATGGCGATGG
>JBCBZF010000614.1:0-4468 GCA_039815525.1 Bacteroidota bacterium
CATCACACCCTCAATGCGACCAGTCTGGTACATGAGGTGTACCTTAAACTTGCCCGGCAAGACAAACAAGGATTTGACTCCAAAGGACACTTTTTCCATGTGGCTTGCCTGGCAATGCGGCGCATCCTGGTCAGCTACGCGCGAAAAAAGCAGAGTGAAAAGCGGGGAGGGGACAAAATTTTTTTAACCCTCGACAATCAAAACCTTCAACATGAGACCAGCTATGAAAACATTCTGCATCTCCACGAAACGCTTACCCAATACAGCCAGTTGAGTGAAAGGGGCGCAAAAATTATCGAATTCTGGTTCTTTGGTGGCTTCAAGCAGGAAGAGATAGCTGGTATCCTTGACATTTCTGAGACCACGGTCAGGCGAGAATGGCGTTTGGCGCGCAGCTGGCTGAGTCTGCACCTCAATGAACAAACATTATGAAGCCAGAAAAATGGCAGAAAATCGCCGAACAATTTCATGCCCTGGTAGAGATGCACCCGAAAGATCGGGAAGTTGCACTAGAAACACTCAAGCGGCAGGATCCAGATCGCTATGATGCAGTCTTAGCCCTTTTGCAAGAAGAGCAGCACCTCCACCCGATTCTGCAAACAGGCGCACCACAAAGCTGGAACCGGTCCGAATCCCACAGTCTGCCAGGCACCCAAATCGGCGCATATCACATCATTGAGCAGATCGGGGAAGGTGGCATGGGAGTCGTATATCGCGTCGAAAGAACCGCCGAAGATTTTGAGCAGGAGCTTGCTTTAAAGCTGATCCGTCCGGGCATGTTCAAGGGAGAGTCCGTTCGCAGATTCCGACAGGAACGACAAATTCTGGCGAAGCTGACCCACCCGGGCATTGCCCGGCTGTATGATGGAGGCCGGACGCCCGATGGACAATTATTCTTCACCATGGAATTGGTGGAAGGAAAAGACCTGATCCATTTTCTCTCCCAACAGGAGACGGGTATTCGGGAACGGATTCACCATTTCAAAAAAGTTGCAGAGGCCATTGCGTATGCACATTCCCGTCTGGTCCTGCACCTCGATCTCAAACCGGCCAATATTCTGGTCAACGCAGAGGAGGAAATCAAAGTCCTGGATTTTGGCGTGGCAGAATACCTGGATCAGGAGACAGGTCAAAGCAGTCAGCCATTGCCCTATACCCTCGCCTATGCCGCACCAGAGCAAATCCGAAGAGAAAATACCACCACCCAATCAGATATCTACGCTCTGGGGGGGTTGCTATATCAGATACTTACTGACAAGCTTCCTTTTGTCGACGAAGATCCAACCCGCCTGAAAGAGAAAGTTCTCCATCAGACAGCCCTTCCCCCCTCACAACACCATTCACATATAGACGCAGACCTCGACCGAATCGCCTTACATTGTCTTGAAAAAGCACCTCAGAACCGATACAATTCCGTCCAACAACTCATCGATGATCTGCAAGCCTGGCTTGATAAGCGTCCCATTTCCCTCAGAAAGGGAGAATCAGCCTACACGGCAAAGCAATTTGTGCGGCGCAACCAGCTCGTACTGTCGGTGGTAAGTCTGGCCATTTTTGGGCTGATCGGATTGGCGACTTTTTATACCCTGGCTTTACAAGAAGAAAAAAATGAAGCCCTGAAAGAAGCGGAGAAAAACCGATACCTGGTCTCATTTGTCACGGACGTATTCAGCACTGCCAGCCCTGAATCCTGGCAGGGAGACACCCTCAATGTATTTGATCTGCTGTCTCAGGCCGGTCAGCGGACAGACTCATTGCTCGCCGATCAGCCGGATATGTATGTCGAAATGATGATTCTTCTGGGAAACATCTATAACGAAATTGGGGAAGACTCTTTGGCCAATCAATTGACCCAAAAGGGTCTTGCTCTCTGTGAACAACACGCTTCCCTTTCCCTACATCCCAATCATACAGAATTATTGATCCTGGCCGGAAACATCCTGACCAATCGTGGCCGATATGAAGCGGCCCAAAAAATGTACGAAAAGGGTTTATCCATCAGCCAGCATGATTTAGGGAAAAAAGAGAGTCCCTGCTATTTCCTCCATCCCCTTGGCGTCATCGCGTCCTATCAAGGAGACTTTGACCGGGCTGATTCTTTGTTCCAACTGCTTCAAGATTGCTTGAACCAATATCCAGACACTCCACCTGAAGAATGGGCCGATCTGTATGACCTCCTTGGGTTTAATCACGTTGACAAAACGCAATTTGACAGTTCCGCCTATTATTTCCGCCGAAGCATTGCCGTCAAATCAACTTTGTACGAAGCCCCCCATCCAGAATTGGCGTACACCACCAATTGGCTGGCCAATATGTTTCTGCGGCAGCAAGGTTTTGATTCTGCTCTTGTCCATGCCCGCATTGGCTATGAACAAAGAAACAGACTGTTTGGCCAGGGCAACATCGAAACAGTGGCTTCCATGAACCACATGAGTCGGGCCTTCCGGGGACAGGAAGAAATGGATTCTGCCTTATTCTGGGCCATCAGGGCGCAAACAGGCCTCTCCGAAGTCTATCCTACCCCTACCCCCAATACCATGATTTCCCTCTCTTATCTTGGACGTTGTTATTTGCAGGATCAACAATTTCGCAAAGCCGATTCCTGCCTAAACCAGGCCATCGCACTTAGACAGGAATTTGATCCGGAGGGAAAACTCCCGCGCTTCTCCCGCGTAAGAATTCAGCTCAATTTTGCCAAAGGGAAAATTGCATCAGTACAGACAAACTACCAGCAGGCGATTCCTTTTTTGCAGGAAGGCCTGGCAGAAGCCGAGGCGGTTGGCGGCTTTGCTGAAGAAGAGCTGGAAGAGGCTCGGAGAATCTTGGCGGTCTGTCAGGAAAAAGTGGCTTCATAAAAAACGGGACGCTATGTGCATAACGTCCCGTCTCCCAAAGCATTTCACCTTCGGTATATCAGCAAATTTTCGTCCTATTTGGCCAAAGCCACATAGGCTTCTGCATTGGTGCCAGGTTTGAACCAAAGGATGTCTTTCTTGCCGTCTCCATTGATATCCATGAGATTCACAACATACTGAGACCAGGTCGTTTGGTAGGGCTGTGTTTGTTTGACCGGAGAAAAGTCAAAGGTCCCGTTATTGGTACCTAAAGCCGTATATACATTGGCGCTTACCTCCCCGGAAGCCTGGTTGGTCCAAATGACATCCGCAATGCCATCGCCATCCACATCCCCGACATAGGGCTTATAATCGGTCCAGTCCTGTCCGACCGGATGGGTCTGCAAGGGTAGATACTGGAAGCTTCCATCTGGGTTGCTGAGATTGATATAGAGGAAATTATTATTGGGACTGGGATAGCTGAGGATAAAGTCTGTGTTGGTGTTGTTGTCTGCATTGGCAGCAAAAGCGGTGTAATTCCCCCAGCCCGGGCCAGGCACCGGATGTCGATCATAGGGTCGCAGACTAAAACTTCCATCACCATCGGCCTGTGCAACATAAGTATGATTGTAGGCCATCAATTCATTGAACAGCAGGTCTTCACCCCCGCCATTCACATTGCCCAGAAAGAGCTCATAATCCCCCCAGCCACCGCCACCAAAGTCTTGCACATTGATTTGTTCAAGGCTGCTTTCATCCTGGGTCAATTGAAAGGTGTAAGCACGGTTCGCGCTATTCGTGAGCGTATTACAGATGATTTCATCTGCCCCATCGGCATCCACATCACCCACATCCATGTGGTACAGGCTCCAACCGCTCACGGAAGCCTGAAAATGACTGGAATACTGAAATTGGGTACCGCCCTGCCCAAGGGCAAAATAGGATTGATTGGTATTGGATAGAAAGTTCCAGATAATGTCGGGCTGCTGATCACCATTCAGATCCCCAATCTGTGTGGTATAACTCTGCCATGAATCAGCCGGAGATTCGGGATTGGTCACAATTGGCTGAAAGTCAAAGCCTCCTTCCATGGTTCCGTATCCAATTTTGATTTGATTCAGGCTGCCATTTTTGTGGTTCAGCATGATGTCCTCCATCCCATCGCCATTGAAATCAGCTGTAAAGCTTTCAACCGGAAAGGAAATATCGCCCAGACTGTAATTCGTGGCCGGCAGGAAGTCAAATACTCCTGGGACACCCACTTTCTCCGTACATTCAGAAATTGAGAATTCATCGGTTTCAGTGATATTGGCAATGCTTCCGTCGCCCAGATTGCGGAGCGTATAGGAAAGTGGTGCGGCACTGGTCAATGGCGCGGTATTGGTGAAATAATCCTTCCAATTGCCACTTTTGATCATTGAAATGGTCGCGTCTGCATCTCCGCCCAGGGAGGTAATCGCAATTTCAGACTGTTCCAGCATGGTCTTTTGTTTGGCGCTCATATTCGCTTTGACATTGGCGCCCAGACCATTGTAAGCCACATTGAGCATGGCCCGAATGTCAGACTCGCTGGCAGTCGATGTCAGCGAAAACATCATCATCCGACCATAGACCACATTGGACACATATACCGG
>JBCBZF010000559.1:0-4866 GCA_039815525.1 Bacteroidota bacterium
CTCCTAAACGCTATTACGGAAAATACTGAATTTGTTCATTTAATCTGAAAACCCTACATCCTCTTTGAAAATCGGAGGGGTCGCCCGTACTTTATTCCTGAGAAATCACAAGATACTTTATTTTCCCCTTCAGCTCCCTGTTTCCATTTTTGTCCTCTGACAAATAACCGTCCATGTATGTCTTAGTTGCCTGATTGTCTAGACAATCAGCCACCAGACTGTTTATCCAAATTGTTCAACCCATAATAACAACCAACATGGACGGAGTAATCGGAGAAGTAAGAATGTTTATTGGGAATTTTGCTCCCAGGAATTGGGCTTTTTGCAATGGAGCTCTCGTGCCGATTTCACAAAATCAAGCCCTCTTTTCGCTGATTGGAACGAGCTATGGCGGTGATGGTCGGACGACCTTTCAACTACCTGATTTCCGAGGTACTTTCCCTATGGCACCTGGACAGCGTCCCGGCGGCTCTACGTATCGCTTAGGTCAGAAAGGGGGCTCCGAAAGGGTGACCATTTTAAATGGCAATCTCCCTGCTCATACTCACTCTGCGCAGCTGAGAGCAAATTCCAACCCAGGCACAACCGGCGATCCAACCAATGGATATTTGAGTAATACCGGTACCCTTGACAAGGAATACAGCCCTGCACCTTCCAATATTGTCAACATGGCAAGTGAGGCCGTTGTCGTCGGTAACAACCCAACGTCCAACACTGCACTGGAAACCCTTTCTCCCTTTCAAACCATACAATTTATCATTTGTCTGGATGGGATCTTTCCATCACGTCCCTAATCCTCAAACCTGACGAATATGAAGCGAATCATACAAGCTCATGCCCTTGTGGTCTTGATGCTATTGTTCTGTGTCGCAGATGCTCAGGTCAATATGCAAGGCTGCCAAAGTGAGTGGGGAACCACCACTTACGTTCTCAACAATACCGGTACCATCACCGATGGAGGTATTATCCGCAATACCACTGAGACCACGCCGATTGACGGTGCTCAAGCCTGTTTGGGGTTTGGCTTTGGGTTCTGTGAAATGCGGATCAGATGGAGTACGGCCAATAGTCGCTGGGAAGTAGACCTAACTGATGGGGCGAGCTTTTTTAATATGTATTACAACACCTCAGCCTCCCGCCCCAATCCTCCTGATTTAACTTTGGGAAGCTGGGTAGAAAATACTGCGATTACCGGAAGTAGTTGCGGCACTGGTTTGACCATTATGTCGGGTGATGTGCAGAACTCTGTTATTCTACCGGTAAGTTGGGCGGACTTTACGGCGGAAGTCCAACGAAATCAGGTTCAGCTACAATGGTCAACCTGGGAAGAAACCAACAATGATCGTTTTGAGGTAGAAAGGAGTGTCGATGGAGAGACTTATTTCTCGATTGGGATCGTTGATGCCATTGGGAACAGCAATGTAACCAATTCCTATTCATTCGTAGATTTTCAACCAGCTTTTGGAGAAAGCCAGTACCGAATTAAGCAAATTGATCAGGATGGGGCGTTCAGCTTTTCAAAAGTTCGTTCTGTGCTGATGCAAGATATTTCCCTACAGCTACAAAGTATTTCCACCAATCAACTGGCTGTTCGCTATCCATTTGAAGCCGGGACCCAGATCCGGATTTTGGACCTTCAGGGAAGGATGTTGATGACGCGACAGATTGGGCAGAAAAAAGCGGTGGCGGAGATTTCGGTCGCAAGCATTCCCGCTGGCGTCTACATCATCCAGGTACAGGGACGAAATGGTGTACTGGCCCAGCGCTGGATCAAGTCATAAGTGTTTTTTTCATTGTCTAAGTGTTTGAAGAGGCAGGCCATTGAGCCTGCTTTTTTCATGCTTTCCGTAGGCGATCCGGACGGATCGGGACCACCCCAGCTTCCTCGCAGACCAGCCCGCCCGCCAGGTTGGCGATGCGCACTGCTTCTGTCGCCGGCAGACCTGCCGCAATTCCCAAAGCCAATACACTGATCACGGTATCACCTGCCCCGGAGACATCCGCAATGGAGCGCGGATGGGCCGGAAAATGGGTGAACTGATCTTGCGCATTCCGCAGCAACATCCCATGTGCAGACAAAGTGATTAAACATTGCTGATGCGGCATCTTTTTTTTCAGCGCCAACATGGCCTGTTGGATTGCTTGCAAATCGGAGCCTTCTAATTGTAAGCCCAGCCCATCATTCAATTCTCGCAGATTCGGCTTGAAGAAGGTCGCATGTTCAAAGGCAAAAAACCGATCTTTTTTGGGGTCAACAAAGCTGGGAATACCCTGTTGATTGGCACGCTGGATCACTGCCTGGACCAGATCTTCCGACAGACAGCCTTTATCATAGTCCTGAAAGATGATGGCGTCTACCTCTGGCACTTTTTTGAGGATGGATTCGATAAACCTCTGCTTCAATTCTTCTGACAAAATGTGGCGATCTTCCTTGTCCAGTCGCAACATTTGTTGCCGGTTGCCCAGAACCCGAATCTTGACAGTGGTTCTGCGGTCTGGATCGACTCTGAGGAGATCGCAGTCAAAGCCTTTTCCCTCAGACATAGACCGCAGGGCCTCACCCATCTCATCATCGCCAAGCAAACCCGCCAATACGACTTGTGCACCTAGTTCCCGCAAGTTTAGGGCAACATTGGCCGCACCACCAAGGCGATTTTCCTCAGAGGTGATATCAACCACCGGAACCGGCGCTTCGGGCGAAATCCGACTGACATGTCCCCAGAGATAGCGGTCCACCATGAGGTCCCCGATGACCATGATGCGAAGGGAAGTACACGCCTGCAAAAAGTGTTCGAGCATCTTTAGAATGGATCAGCTTTTGGTCAGTGCCAGCAGACCTTTTTCAAAACGTCTCAAAGCATCCTGTAATTGTGCTTCTGAATAGGCATAAGAAATCCGGACGTGCTCGGCGGTACCAAAAGCAGTACCTGGCACCAGGGCCAGACCTACGCTGTCAATCATATAGTTGCAGAGCGTATTGATATTGTCAATGACTTGACCATCCGGACTTTTTCTGCCGAGGAATCGACTTAAATCAGGATAAAAATAGAAGGCGCCATCCGGCATATTGACCTGAACATCAGGGATGGCAGAAAGTGCCTGATGCATCATGTCGCGTCTTTGATGGAAGGAATCACGCATGGCAAAAGTCGCATCCAGCGGACTGTTGAGCGCCGCGATGGCACCACGTTGTGCAAAGGCATTGGCACCGGAGGTACACTGTCCCTGCATTTTTTCGGCGACAGCGGCTACTTCTGGTGCGGCGGCAATGTATCCCAGTCGCCAGCCGGTCATTGCATAGCCCTTAGAGAATCCATTGACGGTAATGACCCGCTCAAAGATGGAATCGAAGGTTCCCAGACTGATATGGGCTTGTCCGAAGGTGATGAATTCATAAATCTCATCGGAGATGATATAGCAATTGGGGTAGCGCTCCAATACCTCAACCAAAGCGGCCAATTCTCCCTGACTGTACATGCTACCCGTCGGATTAGAGGGGGTGGTCAGGAAGAAAAGTTTGGTTTTGTCCGTAAGGCTAGCTTCCAGTTGGGCTGGACTGATTTTGTAGTCCGCCTCAATCGTTGTCTGTACCACTTTGATGTCTGCCTGTCCCAAATGAAGCATCGCGTGATAAGAAACCCAGTAGGGCGCTGGTAGAATGGCTTCATCCCCAGGATTGAGCAGAGAGAGGACGACATTGTACAGCGATTGTTTGGCGCCGGTCGAAACCACAATCTGCTTAGAGGAATAATCCAGGGCATTGTCGCGCTTCAATTTGGCCGCGATGGCTTCGCGTAGTTCCGGATAGCCCGCCACTGGCGGATAATGCGTATAGCCCTCGTCAAGTGCCTGTTTGGCGGCTGCTACGATGTGAGCCGGCGTATCAAAATCAGGCTCTCCCAGCGTCAGGCCTATTACGTCTTTGCCAGCGGCTTTCAGCTCACGCACTTTCTTTGACAAAGCCAGCGTCGCCGATTCTTCAAGGGAAGCAATAAGTTGAGAGAATTGCATAAAAATGAATCAAATAAAACAGCGCGCTGCGTAGTTACATATTTTTAGCCGAAGGAGAAAACCATCCCCGCCTTCTGTATATTCCAACCCTGCTGCTGATCTCTCGTCTTTAGCACACAGAAACAATAGCAATGACAAACGCACGAAAATTTTGGAACCTTCTCACCATCTCAGCAATGGTTTTTTTTCTGACTGCCTGTGGCCAGAGCAAAGATGCGTATCTCAATGAATACCACAGTTTCATGGAAGAAGTCAATGAAGATTATCAAGACTACGACCGTGATGATTGGAAGGAAAAGAACCGCGAATTAGAGACCTTTCTCAATGAAACCTATCCTGAGCTCGAAGAAGAAATGAGTAACCAGGAAAAAGCCAAAGTATTCAGCGAGGCGGTTCGCTATTATGTTCAGCAATCAGGAGATCGGGCGATTAAAGACCTGGAAGACAATCACGAGATTTATGTAGAAGCGATTGAGGAACAAAGTGAGTTGATACTCGAACTCACCGATGAATTCACCAATTCAGTTTTACCTGAGCTTGAAAAGACGTTGCCTGAACTGGAAAGAATTGGCAAAGATTTCATTGACAGACTGGAAAAGGATGGTGTCTTTGATCGTTTTGAAGACAAGATGGAAGACTTTGGCAAAAAGATGGAGGAGATGGGAAAACGGATTGAAGAAAGAGCCGAAGAACGCCGCCGGGAACAAGAGCGGTAATCGATTGTACACACAGATAAAATGAAGAGAGCCACTGATCAATCAATCAGTGGCTCTCTTTTTTTTATGTACTTCTACCTACTGTTTCAGAATTTTCCGCATCAGGCTGACCCCTTCCCGGTTTCTCAGTCGAAGGAAA
>JBCBZF010000383.1:0-6176 GCA_039815525.1 Bacteroidota bacterium
CGCTTGGGTGACCGCCCACCGTTGCACTCTGCGCACACTGCCCAATTAAGGGGCAACATCCGGCAACGGCCCCCCGAAACCCTATACTTGACGTGCACTTTTGGTGCATGGAAAGATGAAGACCCAATTCCAGGCAGCCTTTAATCTCCCCAATCGCTTTGTTACCTATTATATGGGCGGTTCTGCCGATCAGGGCGTCCCACCACCGATTTCTTTTGAGCGGGACAATGGCATCGAGCGCTCCAATACCATTGCCACAGACATCAACAGCCTTTCCTTTCAGGAATTCGTTGCGCCAGTGCGTGGCTTTGTACCCAACTCCCGGGAAGGAACCCGTTATATGGTCGCCAATGCAGAACTGCGGATTCCGCTTTCCCGTCTCGCAAACTTCCGGCTCAACTCCAAATCACTTTACAACCTCGAGCTGATCCCGTTTTTGGATGTAGGAACGGTTTGGACGGAGGGCAATCCATTTTCAGATAAAAATCCGACTGACACCCAGATCCTGACCAATGGTCCAATCACGGTGCGGCTGCAAACCCTGAAAAGTCCATTCCTGATTGGCTTCGGAACTGGCCTCCGTACCAACATCCTCAATTACAGTTTACGGGTGGATATTGCCTGGGGGGTTGATGATTCTCGCCTGCAGAGCCCATTACTCATGACATCTGTCGGCAGGAATTTTTAGATTCGCACATGCGGATTGCGGTCTTATCTGATCCTGGGAATTTTCATACCCAAAAATGGTCCCTTGCCCTGAAACAAGCCGGAGCTGATGTTACGATTTTCAGCTTCTGGGAAAGTGATTTTGACGCGGTCCCTCAGGTAAAGATTAAACCGGCTTATACAGTGGGTGGCAAAATCACCTATGCCAGCTATCTCTATTCAGGGAAGAAACTGGCCAAAGCCCTCAGTGATCACAAAATTGAGCTAATCAATCCGATCAATATCACGCCCTTTGGCGTGTGGGCCAACCGCAGTGGCTTTCGCCCCATGGTCAGCATCGCCATGGGTGCAGATATTTTGGAGTATCCGCCTGATACGCTACAAAATGATCTCGACACCGGTCGCATCTGGGCCAGTAATTCGACGGAAGTGAGTCGCTTTGGGCAGATTGTCTATTCCGCCAAGTGGCGGATTTTCCGGAAACAGGTGCAGGAAGCACTCGATGCGTCTGATCTGATCACCGGCGACAACCTTCAATTGGTCTATGCCGTTCGAAACTGGTTTGAGCAGCCTGAGAAAAAAGTACGCCTGAATCGCTGGGGGGTGGAAGAAGAACTGATCGGTGCAACAGAAGCAGAGCAAAAAGACTTACGTGAGAAATATGGTATCCGCGATTGGCAAAAGGTCGTGGTCAGTCCCAGAGGGATGAAGCCGGTTTATCAGGCTGATGTGATCCTCAATGCCTTTGAAAAGCTGCTACGACGGGGTACAAGGGACGTCAAAATGATCATGCTCTCTGCCGGCTATGATATCCCCCCTGCCCTGGATATGCGCGCCATGAAGTTGCATGACCAGTTTGAAACCTTCCATTACGAACGCAATCTTCTGCCACGTGAAGAAGTCCTCAAACTTTGGTCGGTAGCAGATGCCATGATCAGTGCCCCTGTCTACGACGGCTATTCCAATGCCCTGGGCGAAGCCAGATATGCAGGTGTGATCCCCATTGTCAACCCCATTCCCGCCAATCTTGAATTGATTGACCATCAGGAGAATGGTTGGGTGGTCAATCCCTTTGATGCCTCAGAACTGGCTGATGCCATTTTGGCGGTCATGGAATAGGCGGATGAGTGGAAAGCCAAATTTGCCCCGGTCAACCGGGAATGGATCATGGAAAATGGACATCTGGCCACCAATGCCAAAGCCTTTCTGAAAGACTGCGGGAAAGTATTGCGATACCATCGCAAGCGGAAAATGGGCCGGCGCAGGCGGTGAGAACTTATCCAACCTGAGTTTTGGATAAAGATCTTGCAGAGATTCCTCTAATGGGTAAAAAAGAGCGTTGGATTGGCCAAATCCCAAAAAATCGGGAGGGGGAGGCGTTGGGTAGTGGAACTGGCAGCCCCGAATCGAGTTCGGGATGTAAACACATTTTTTGGCCTTGATTTTTGGTTCTTTTCATCACAGGAAAAGAACAATAGAAGGGTGGGTCTACTGATAACCAAGCAAATACAACTACCGATTATCCGAAACTCACGTTATCCCCCCAACATCCCCGGCACCTCCTTGATCGACTGCAACTGCCGAAAATTGGGATGCTCTACTTTGACCTCAACCCGTTCATGGGCCCAGGTAGTATGAAAGGGAACGTGAAAACCAAAACCGCCCAGGTTCAACACCGGAATGACGTCTGATTTGAGGGAATTGCCAATCATCAAAAATTGTTGCGGCTCAATATCTAGCCGACGGATGATTTTGTCATAATCCGCCTCTTTCTTATCTGAAACGATCTCGGTATGGTGAAAATATCGCTCCAGTCCAGACTTGGCCAGTTTGCGTTCCTGATCCAGCAAATCACCTTTGGTCAGCATCACCAGCCGATATTTTCCTCGTACATCCTGTAGGACGTCTTCAATCCCATCAATCAAGACAATGGGTTCATCCAACATGGTTTTCCCAATCTCAATGCACTTGTCAACCACCTCTGTACCGATGTTGCCATCCGATATTCTGATCGCAGTTTCGATCATGGAAAGGGTAAAGGCTTTTACGCCATAACCATAGAGCGGAAGATTGGCAATTTCGATGGTCAGTAGTTCGCGGCCCACCGAATGATGCGGCAGAAAATCTTCGAGCATATCGCAGAAAGCTTTTTCGGCCTTCTGAAAGTAGGGCTCATTGACCCACAGGGTGTCGTCAGCGTCGAAGGCTATGACTTTGAGATCTTGCATGGCTTATGTTGTCTGGAGATGGACAATTTACGCCATCTCAGCAAAGCAATCCGAATGATTTCATGAGGCAGCTTTTTCGGCCAGCAAAAAATCAATTGCCCGGTCCAATTGATGATCCGTCTTTCCGATCACATCATCCACCGTCTGCTGGGGCACAAAGATATCAGGCTGGACCCCTACCCGGTCATAGGTTTGGCCATTGGGCTGAAAAGAAATGATGGAGGAGAGCACCAATTCCAGTTTTGAATGGGGCAATTGATGGGCCATTACGCGGCCACTGCCGCCACCGCTGGCCACGCCCAAGATTGTAATCTGCGCCAACTGCGCAAAAGACGATAGAAAAATATCGGTGGCTGAATAACAAGCCGCATTGGTCAGGATGACCACCGGGCGGTCGTAAAAATCCTTGCCAGCTTCGGTTCGCAGCAAGAGATAATGCCAATCGGAGAAGCGCGCTGGATCAAAGGGCCATTCCGGCTGAAAATCCTGCTGGAAGGCTTTGATGGCGGCCCGGTCCCGCTCGGTCAGATGGCTCGCGGAAATGGGGTAGAGGCTACGGTTTTGTAAAAAGCCTTCGGTGGGGGATTGGCTTTTGTCCGTCCGCAGGGCGGCAACATTGCCGATGATGGGTGAAGCCTCCGGCGGGATAAAGTAGGGAATCAGCTGCTGCAACAAATCGCGTTTGCCGCCGCCATTGCCACGCACATCGATGATGAGGCCGTCGGTATCGGCCAGTTCCGCCATCGCCTGCCGAACCGTCTCTTCCGGAACTTTCGCCATTTTCCGGATGCGCAGATAGCCCAGATTGTCCGTCCGTTTTTCCCAGCTAAACACCTTTTCCTCCACCCGCTTCTCACTTTGTTCCCGCATCCGTTGCAAGAGGGCTTTTGCATCCAGCACCTCCATCGTCAGACTTTTGGTTCCATTCTTTCCATCATGCAGCACCAATTCTACCTCATCTGCATACGCATCATGAAAAGGCAAGAGAAAGCCGACCATATTCAACCGTCTTGGCGCTTTACGGGCAACATATTGTGGTGATGCGTCGGTGAGCAAGTGGCGTTTGACCGTTTCGATCAGGTCTTCAACTGGAATCCCCGCAATGGACTGAAGATATGGATGTTGCGCATCCAACAATCCATCTTTGGTAAAGCAAACCACCTGATCACCCAAACGAGCGGTGCGGATCGGCAAAACGCCACGCATCTCTGGATGCAGACCTTCCACATCGCTGTGCCCATCTCCAAATTTATTGATCAGAGCGCGAAGCAGAAAGCCAAAATCTTCTGTTGGCATGCCTTCCACCAATTGATCCCGAACCACATTGATTTCTTTTTCCAGATCAATCCCAACAAGATTCAGGTAGGAATATTTGTCTTGTAGAATCTTTTCCAACGCCAATACATCCGCTTCCATTTCCTCTTTTGTCAGCTTTTTACCCATATCCGCTTTATCCTCCTGCGCATTGGCTTGCCGATAATCCCGCGCCTGATTGCGTTTTTCTTCGGTGAAACGGAGTCTTTTGCTCAGGCTGTCCCCCGCTTCGTTTTTCAAAAGCACATTGACCGTTTCCGGCATGCGGATATCAATGCCTTGCAGAAACTCGACCAGATCTTCAGCGAAGCGTTTTCGATATTTTCCGCCATACATCTCCTTGCATTCATCCACTAAAAAGGAAGCCTCATGTACGTCCATTTTCAACAGCTGAAACCATTCGCCTTCTACCAGAACAAACACTGCGTCTTCTTCAAACTGATAGGCAGAGAAAGGAGAGGTCTTTTCCTGCGCTGGACCGGAAGATTGCTGTGATTCAGGCGTACAGGCAAGTAGAAAGCTAAGGAGACAGAAAGCGGGAAAGTATTTCATTGGGGGAGTATTCAGTCGTATTATTCCGGGCGCTGTTGGCCAATTTCGTCTACCAGATTGTCAAGTTGTTGCTGACTGAGTTGATTGGCAGGATTGTCCATGGCAAAAAATCGCTTCATCATCTCGGTCTGATAGATCTGTCGAATGCCCAGAAAGATCAACAGACTGGTTGTCAGGCCCAGGCCAGCGTACATCCAACTGTCTAAATGAAAACGTATTAAAAACCATAGGGAGAAGAATTGATATTCCAGCAATCCAATCACGGGTAGGGCGCGGACCAACCATCTCCGGTTCTTCTCATTTCGATTACTCAAACCAGGCAGCCAGTGTAAGAGAAACACGAGTCCGAGAAGGGTGCGAATGCCAAAGGCGATTTGGTTCCCAATCCCAGAAGGAAATGGATCATACGAATCGGTACCAAACCAAAATCTCAGGATATTCCAGACTTCCAGTATCGCATCAACAAAACAATAGAAACAGAAGGAGCAAGGCCTGAACAAACTTTGCCTTTCGATGGCGACCCCGGTCGCGGTCGTAGTCATTGCGTAAGTTGTTGCCGGTAATGATGAGAAAAACGGTGAGAATGAGGATTCGGATCATGGTTGTAGGGCATAAAATGACGAGGGGTTCTCCTGCTGAAGTCGGGAAAGGGACTTTCTGTCAAGAAGTGAAACAAAAGCTTGAAAAGACAGAATCAACTACGTATCTGTTTGATCAACACATTCATTCTGGTCTCTGTTGGCCAATTTCTTCCACCAGTTCCTCCAATTGTTCTTTACTGAGCTCACTGGGATCATTGTCCAGCTCAAAAAAGCGCGCCATGATCTCCAGCCGATAGATTTTTCGAATACCCAGAAAGATGCCCATGCACACAATGAGCGAAATGGACAGCGCAATCCAGGTCGGGAGTTGGAAAGTGTGTAAGGCACCATAAAAAGCAAAGTAGGACTCGATGAGGCCCAGGAACGGTAAAAACATCATCAATCGCTTTCGAATCCGGTCCTGCCGTTGGACAATTCTACTCAGCCAGTTGAACATGAGATAAATCCCACTGATGGTACGGATCGCATACAGGACAATGTGAAAGCCCGTAAAATCCATGGCCGTTTGCTCAAAAGTGTAGAGATCAAAATAATTGGCAAGCTGACCATACAAATCCATCGGTGTCCCGACGTACCACGCCAGCAAACCCAATACGCAGGCAGCATGCAACAGCTTGGCCTGCCGGTGCTTCCCACGGTCCCGACGATAATCTTTGCGTAGCTCGTTGCTAAAAATGCCGATACAAGCAATAAAAATAAGGAGGCTGATCATGGGTGCTGGTGAAGAAAGAGGAGAAAGTGCTTTTGGACTTACAGCTCAAAATAATACTTCTGGTCATTTGAATAAAGATTTTCTTCCTTCGCGCGGACGCTC
>JBCBZF010000063.1:0-12434 GCA_039815525.1 Bacteroidota bacterium
CCACCACTGGATAGCATTGATCTCTATCCTTTTATCCAAAAACAATTGGCCGCTTTGAGGATGAACCATTTCAGCATTGATTCAGCCGCTTTTATCCAGACCAAGACGGAAGATTCAATCAAAAGTAGCCTGCGAGTTCCGGGAATTCATTTGTATGTAAACCGCTTTGAACTGGACTCAAGCTCCCGTATCGGTCCGGATAATCTTTTGTATGCCAAAGACTTTGAGGTCCAAATCGATGGCTTTTTTCAAAAATTGTCTGACAGTACCCACCAGATCGAAGTAGGAAAAGTAGCATGGTCTCACGCACGTCAACAATTACGAATTAAAGATGTACACCTTCAACCCGGTGATTCTTCCTGGCGCTTTCAGGATGGTAAAGTCCGCTCTGAATTATATCAATTATATGTGCCGGAAGTGGCCGTAGAAGGACTGGATATGTACGAACTCTACCAGGATCGGGTGTTGGAACTGGATCGGATTCATATCCGCACGCCTCAATTCTGGCTGACAGAGCAACCTACGGTAGATTCCCTGTCCATTGATTCGATTGCGCAGGCAGATCCCTACCAATTGATCTCTCAACAGCTGAAATCTCTGCGGGTCCATCGTCTCGTCGTCTTCGATGGCAGTGTACAGCTTCCCACCAATGATGCCCAGCAACCCATTCGTGCAGATGATATCCTGATTCTGATCACCAATTTTCAGCTTGACTCTGCAGCAAGGGCCAAGACAGACAATCCTTTTTATGCTGATGACATCGCCGTTAGTCTCAATGCCAATGATTATCGCTTTGTAACGGCTGATAGTGCCTACGAAGTTTTGGTGGGAGACATCAGCATTTCCACCACTGATTCCAGTGTGACGGCCGAATATGTCCAATTGAATCCCCGTTGGGGACAGCCCAAAATTGAAGCTGCTACCAATGTATTTGAGGCCTTTGTCCCCCGAATCAGCCTGACTGGCATCAATCCGAGAGAGCTGTACTTTGACCGGAAAATCGATTTGACCAGCTTACGGATGTTTCGTCCGCGCGTACGCTGGTACGTACAAAACAGCCTGGTTGCCGGGCCGCCAGAATCTTCCAATTTGTATGACCGCCTGCCGCAAGCATTGCGGGATCTACAGATCGGAAACATTCGCCTTGAATCAGCTTCGCTTCACCAGGTTCTTCCGCCGGGTGATACCTTGCCGCCCATCAAACTGCCGGTCTTACATGCAGAATTCAAGCAACTACAACTGGATTCACTTCCACTGATTCGACCTGATCGGTACTTTTATGCACACTCATTCAGTTTCCAGTTAGAACGGCCCCAGATGCCGATTCTGGACAGTCTGTTTACTGTCAAGTTGAAGCAGCTTCGCTATAATTCCGCAGATAAGTTGTGTACCATTGATTCATTGAAATGGTTGCCCAATTATGATGTGGTCCAATACGCCATCGATCACGGGTATACGCGGGACAAATTATGGATCCAAACCCATCGCATAGAGGCGGAAGATCTTGATCTGTACACGCTTCTGGTGGAGAAAAAACTGGTGGTTCCCAAACTGCACATTGGAGGTTTTGATCTACGGAGTTATAAAGACAAAAGGTTTTCCCGAAAACCTGGCCCCAAGCCCATGCCACAGGAGCTGATCGCTCAGGTGAAGCCATATTTTCGCATTGATTCATTGTGGATTCGTTCCGGGAGACTGGCTTTTTCAGAGCGTTCCCAGACCCTGGGAGATACAGGAAAAATGCATATCGACAATCTGGAAGGTCTGCTCACCAACCTGACCAATGATTCCCTTCTGACGGCCCAGAGACGCCCGCTCACCATAGATGCTGCTGCCGATTTGATGGGGGAAGGCCATATTCAGGCCCGGTTTGACATCCCACTGGGAGACCCCAACAATGCTTACACCTTTTCGGGGACCATGGATAGCATGCGTTTGACCAGTCTCAATCCGATGATTGAACCGCAGGGAGCATTCCGCATCAAAAGTGGCATTGCCCGCCGGGCTGAATTCAGGGTGCGCACCAATCAGTTCGAAAGCAAAGGGAAGATGCGTTTTTGGTATGATGACTTCCATGTAACCATCATGGACAGCAAACTGGGCAAAGATTTTGAACGCCGTTACAGTCGGAGAGGATTTGCCACGGCCCTGGCCAATTCTTTTGTCCTGAAAAGCCGTAATCCCAAAAGACGTTTCCTTCGGGTTGGTCGGATCGATTATGTGCCTGAGCGGGAGAAGATGTTTTTTGGTCATTGGGTACAGTCTCTCCTCAGTGGGGTGAAATCCAGTGTTGGCCTGTCCAGCAAAGAAGAAAAAGATAAGTTGTTTGGCCGAAAAAGGAGTGGGAAATAAGTTCTGCTTTGTTAACCTTTTCCCTCTTTCATGCATTGCTCAGAAAAGACCACTAAATCTGAGCCGATGCCACGTATTCTTCCCCTATTACTCTGCTTCCTGCCGTCCCTTCTATGGGGACAATACCAATCCGGCTTTCAGCAGGAATACTTTTTTGGCCATTTTCCCAATGCTCAGACTGACGCACTTGGTGGCACCTCGGTCGCCCTGGGAGGCAATGTGTTTTCGGCCTGGACCAACCCTGCTGGTATCAGCCAGATTGATTCGAGGGAATTGAACCTCTCTTTGAGCGCACCATTTTTCATCCTGCGGGAATCTGATACCTACTTTCTTGGCTATGCTCAAAAACTCAATGAGACTTTTTCTGCCGGCCTGAGCGTCCATCAGTTTGCCATGGGACCTTCCACTTTTGACATCAATTTTGGTTCCGAAAGATATCCAGTGGATGCTCCAAAAGTAACCAATGTGATCCTGTCATTGGCCGCAGAACCGATTAAAGGCCTGCATGCCGGTGTCAATCTTAATGTGTTCAACTGGAAATATATCGATGAGATCCCCATTACCCGTGCTGCATTTTTTGACATAGGGGCAGTGTATGAATTTGCCCCGAATGCCAATCATCCTGATCAGCAATTGCAGTTTGGAACCAGTCTGACCAATACGACATTCAGCCGGATACAATTTGATGGTCCGCA
The DNA here is from genome assembly GCA_039815525.1 of Bacteroidota bacterium. Classification (GTDB taxonomy): domain Bacteria; phylum Bacteroidota; class Bacteroidia; order J057; family J057; genus JBCAWW01. The sequence goes on from JBCBZF010000063.1 coordinate 3,048, forward strand.
GGGAGAAGTCGGAGACGAGGCTTTTCCCGCTATTTTTCGGCTTGGAGCTACCTACAGTGGAAAAGGAAGGATCCAGCTGGTCGGTGCCAATGAAGGGGCATTGAGCTGGCTGGTCAGTGTAGAATACATGGATTTACTCAACAATGAATTCCGGACCACCATACGGGGCGGAACGGAAGTCATGCTCTATGATGTGCTTGCCATTCGTCTGGGTGCCTACCGACAATCAAAAGACAATCTGGGTAATCCCATCAATGCCAGCCGGGATCAGCAAATCACCCATGGTTTCGGCGTCAAAATTCCGATCCGTCGCATCTTCAAGGACAGGGTGCCCTTTGACATCATGGTTGATTATACCAGTCTGCCCCATCCCAAAGGCATTGTGACCATTCCCAACTTTCGCACTTTCTCCTTCCGGATGATTTGGACAAACTGATTATAACACCACTGACAACTGACCAATGAAAAAATATATCCTTCTTCTGATCTGCTGTGGCTTTTTCATGTCTGGAAAAGCTCAACCCTTTTTCGCTTATCAAACTACAGGCGTACATACCTGGTTTGTGTCGCTCAGTTGGGACCAAAAGGCGCAATTGGGTGTGGGCTACCAATACCGCTTTTTCAATTCTTCTACTTTTACCGATCTGTCGGCAGAGGTGAAAATGCCCCTGGATGATGTCTTCAATGGCCGGAACATGCAGTTCATCACGGGGATTTTTAAGCCGGTAAATGCTCTGAATGATCGGGGGTATACCACCTGGGGACTGCACGCTCGTTTTGCCAGTCGGAATACGAACGATACTCAACGGAGTCTGATCAGTTTGCAAGGCAGTATCATGCCGGGCCATGCCTATTCGGCCCCTCTCAATGGCAGTTTTTATTCCACGGTAGGCCTGCGGCTGAGTGCGGAAGTTGTGATTGCCAATCAAGCCAGTGGACAGTGGCAATACTTTCAGGCGCATCGGCTGGCTGTCGGTGGACACCTAGACGGTCATTTTGACCGTTCAGTAGGCTTTAGCAGTCATGTGATGTACAATCTCTTTTTGCAGGACGATGCAGTGCTGGTGGTACCTGATCAATTTGGCTTACCAGTGAGTGGCGACCTCTATTATGGGACTACCTATTATTTGCGGCGGGATTGATGGGGAGTTGACAATTCGATCTGATTTTGAGAGTTTCGTCTCCATGTCTCTTTTGCTTCAACACACTGATGCAGCGTTTGAGGCTGGCATTGATGAGGCTGGGCGTGGGTGTCTGGCCGGACCAGTGGTTGCGGCGGCAGTGATTTTGCCCCAGGATTTTCAGCATCCAGATCTCAATGACAGCAAAAAGCTCAGCCATCGCCAGCGCATGAAATTGCGGCCCATTATTTTGGAATCTGCCCTGGCCTGGAATGTGGGCATGATTTCGGCGCCCCGGATCGATCAGATCAATATCCTCAATGCAACCTATGAAGCCATGCACGAAGCGGTCAGTGGATTGGGCATCCGACCGGAATTCCTGAGCATCGATGGCAATCGGTTCAAGCCCTTTGAGGACATTCCTTTTGACTGTATCATTAAAGGTGATGGGAAGTATCTCAACATTGCCGCTGCCTCTATATTGGCCAAAACCTATCGGGATGAAGTGATGGAAATGCTGGACCTGGAACATCCGGAATATGCCTGGGACAGCAACAAAGGCTATCCCACCAAGGCGCATAAGCAAGCCATTGCAGCGCATGGTCCCACCAAATACCACCGCAACAGTTTTAACTGGCAGTTGAAATTGTTTTAGTTCCGATCAGGATCAGGTTTGGGACAGGTCTTAGGATGATATGTCTGTCTGTATGCTCAAGTAAAAGGACATTTGCTAAACAGCTATTATCCGCCTAAAGCCGAAGAGCCCAAGTTCTGGACGCTTTCATTGTCAGGCATGAGAAAAAATCTGATGAAGGTCAAAAAGCCGCTTTGCGGCCTCTGAAAGGCTTTCCCCAAAAGACACAATCCCATCCTGATGACCGGCCATGGCAAATACGCCTTGCTGGGGAAGTACTGTTTTCTCATACAGGCGTTTGACTTCAAAAGCCATTTCGGGTGTGCCATAGGCGACATCTTCAGCGGTTGTGGGAAGGCGTCCACACATCCATTGCCAAAGCGGTCGATTGTGAATATGAATGACCGCGTTGATGCGCTTTGAAAGTTCGTAGCAGCCAGCATGGGTGAGCGATTCTGATGAGGCTTTGACTGGTCCCCGGCAGATCAGTTGATTGGCCGAGATGTCGTATGAGGAGACCGCCGTGAAATGCTCGGCTGATAGATCTTGTAAATGTCCGGTTTGGGTGCCACTGATGATAAAATGCCCCAATTGTTGATCACATTTTTCTGAAAGATTGCCGAAACCAACCTTGAGCCCTTGATCGTATCCGATCCAGTTTCTATCATACATCTCTTTACGCCAACGAATCAGATCTTGCAATAGGTCTGTGGGTAAAGCCTCTGCCTCCTGCCAGTGAAGTTGATATTTGATGTAGCCTTCATCCATGGGTCTAAGGTAGGGCGAAGAACCCAAGCTACAAAAGCCTGAACCGCAGCCCCAGGCCAATATCAGTGCTGTGAATGACGGCGCCATCATTCATGTCTGAGCCTCGCATGACGCGAAACTGACCCATGACGCCCAGGTGTTTGGTGAATTGGAAAAAGGGAGAGATGCTACCGCCAAACTGGGCACCATATTCGCTGCCAAAACCATCGTAATTGATGAGGGCAATCCCGCCGCTGAGAAGAATGGGGATTTGGATGCGTTTTTGTGGCCCAAGGACAAGATTGTAGCCAATAGAACCATTCGCCGACCAGGAAAAATTTACCCGATCCGCTAACTTTGATTCCAGGCTGCTCACATCCATGCTGGTGTATTGGATCCGTCCGATCAGATTGTCATTGATGACCATGTCCCCAAACGCAGTAAACAGTCGGGAGGAACCAGTGCTGCCGTTGAATGCAAGTTCAGGTGCATGACTGACCGTTCCCCCAACCGCCAGACTGACGGATTGTGCGCTGAGGGAACAAAAGGGAAAGATGAGCACGAGAAAGAGGAAGGGAATGTAAGATTTCATTGAGGATCATTCTTTTGCCTGCTCATACCAATCCTGAGAAAAGGTTACCCCCAATGGAAGCGCTTGTCCCCTTTTTTAAAAATGATTACTTTCGTTATGGATATGGATGCACAGGATCTGACCGGAAAAACCTACTACGACACCCCCATGGGGTCGATTGAAATCACCACCAGTGATGTAGGCATCCTTTCTCTTGGCTTTGTTGATTATCCCACCTACGAAATCAATCCCACCCACGACCACCTATTGCAGGCAATCGAGCAGCTGGATGAATATTTTGCCGGCCAAAGAAGCCACTTCACTGTCTTTCTGGACATGAAGGGCACCGACTTCCAAAACCGTGTCTGGCGGGAGCTGCGTGAGATTCCCCTTGGGACCACGCGCACCTATCTGGAAATTGCCAAACGCGTCAAATCCCCCAAAGCAGTCCGTGCGGTGGGCAGCGCCTGTGGTGGTAACAAACACTGGCTGTTTATCCCTTGCCATCGGGTCATTGGCAGTGATGGAAAACTGACGGGCTATGCGGGTGGCTTACAGCGCAAAAGATGGCTGCTGCAGCACGAATGGGGTGTTTTATATGGAAAACAGACCAAGTTGTTTCAGGATCTCTGAATCTTTTTTGAAAGCAGTAGAACCTACCATGTCTCAACTTTGGTGAGGATTGGACCTTTTCGCAGACCAGTTAGAGCTTCTCACCAGTCTGGAACAAGATGAAACGGCCTCAATCAAAAACAATGTCCGTGAATTTCCCATCACGTACTTCATACACCATATTGGGAAAATCATCATCAATGCCATCAAATTCGAAGGTTCCGGAAACCAACTTCTCCGTTCGGTCCAGTTTCGTGATGGTGATCGTACCCAATCCATTCTCTTGCGCAATGGCTTTGAGATCAAGGTTGGCCCCCTCCTGTACATATTCTGCGCCAGCTACAGCAGTGTTACTGCTGACCGTATAGGTTTTCCCCGCTTCCAACGGCATGCCATCCGCTGCAACAATTGCCAGGGCAATGCCTTCGGTAACGCCACTGAGTGGCAGAGTGGCACCGCCAATGGCCATGCTTTCTATATTGGTGCCCTGAATATTCAGCTCTCCATCTGTCAGCAGGCCACTGACAGAAAAGCTTTCACCATTGATGGTGGCGGTGATGGAACCAGGCTCGCTTTCGATGATCTCTTCTACATCTATGCAAGCCGAAAATGACACAGAAAAAATGAGGAAAATGGAGAGGCAAATGTTGCGCATCTGAGTGAATGGTTGAGTGTTGTAGGGTCTGTTCAAAAGTGTGGACAGAGTTTCCCGTAAAAATGTCAGGCCGTTAAAGATGAGTATATTCAAACGCCTTTCCAACTAACAAATGAATTATTTTTTGAATGACCAAAAGCAACCCCGCCTGATCTGACTGGTCACATCATACATGAAATATTCGATTCCACCCTACTTGGCCCTCCTCTGTCTGATCGCGATTTATCCTGCGCGCGTTCTGGCCCAGAAAAGTTTCCCGGATGATTTTCGTAAAAAAGACATTGGACAAGATTTTCAGTGGACCAGTTTGTATTCTTTGGAAGGAGAATTGGTTGATATGCAGCAGTATCAAGATAAGATCTTGGTGATGAATTATTGGTTTGTCGGATGCCGGGGGTGCATGCAGGAAGAAGCCTTTCTCAAACAAGTCAGTGAACATTTCGCTGATACAGAGGAAGTGGTTTTTCTCTCTGTTTCTCCTTCTTCAAAAGAACAGATTCAGGACTGGTTTGATCAAAAAGGAAGCTTTGGGTATCCCGTCCTACTTGGGAAGAACTTCAAGTTTATCAAACAACAATTTGGGGTAAAGACCTATCCGCGCCATCAAATCATCGTTCGTGGGCGGATTGAAGAAAGCCTTCAGGTACCCATTTTCAATCAATCCGCCACAGACTGGTTTATTGAAAGAATCACTGATTTGCAGGAAAAAGATTAATGCTCCGCCTGGATCAGCTTTTGTCCAATCTTTTCTACTTCCTGTAACAAGGCTTCAAGGTCAGATTTTGTTGAGAATGGATTCATGATAGATACCCGCAGAAATCTTTGGCCCTTGATTTCGGTCTGAACGATGTAAAAACGGCCCGATTCTACCAGGCGCTGTCGAATGTCTGCGTTTAATTGGTTATGATCTTCGCTCGTCCCAGGTGCATACCGAAAGCAGACGATGTTACAGGCTGGAGACAGGAGTAGGTCAAAGTCCGGCTTGTGATGGATCAAATCTGCGAAAACTTTTCCCAGGTCCATTACCTGATCAATGAATGCTGCAAATAACTGGTCCCCAAACATCTCTTTCAGCACATATACCCTGAGGCCCATCATGTGTTTGGTACATTCAAAGGTTCGGCGGGCAAGGTTAAACCATTCCGCATCGCCTTCGCTTTCCCAGAGGTAGGAAGCCTTCTGGGCAAAGGTGCTATAGCCGCTTTGTGGTCTGCGAAAAAGAAGAGCCGTACTCAATGCCGGGCTCAGTGCCATTTTGTGAAAGTCCATGACCACAGAATCCGCCCGCCCGATTCCCTTCAGCAAGCGGCGATATTTTTTTGAAAAAACAATACCACCTCCATGCGCTGCGTCAACATGGAGCCAGATACCATTTTCTGCACAGAAGTCAGCGATTTTGTCGATGTCATCAAAGGACCCGGTTGCAGTTGAACAGGCACTGGCAATCACCGCGACGACATGTCTGCCTCTCTTCTTGGCTTCGGCAAGCGCTTCGGGTAAAGATTCTGGACGCATTCTATAGGCATTATCAGTTGGCACTTTGACGATGCCATTTTCTCCCCAGCCCATGATTTTGACGGCGCGATCTACACAATAGTGCGCTTCCTCCGACACCAAAACCGCAAATGGCTTCTGACCTGCTTGCCCCTCGGTCCAGATGTCTGTATCTGTTGCGGCTTGACGGGCTGCCAGCAAGGCGGTGAGATTGCCGAGGGAGCCACCGGAGGTCAGAAAACCGGAAACCTCTGTTCCCAGATTCATTTTCTGTCCCAACCACTCGACCAGTTTTCTTTCAATGACCGTGCCTGCCATGCCCATTTCATAGACGCCCATGCCATTGTTGATGGTGTCTGCCAGCAAGCCCGCCAGCGCCCCGATGGGAGGCGGTGTGGCGATTTGATGTCCCAGATAGCGTGGGTGATGGAGGCGAATGGAATGCTGAAGAACTTTCTCCCAAACACTTCCCTCTGCCTGATCCCACTTTTCATACAAGGCATTGGGGGCAGAATAGGGGATAACTTGTTCTGCACTTCGGTTTTGTCCTGCCAAAACGAAGTCCGCGAGCTGGTCAATCAATTGATGTCCCAGCTCGCGGAATGATTCAGGATCAAAGGCTTTTTCGAGGATGGATACATTCTGCTGCATTGTAGGCGACGATTGAGTGCCAATCCTACGGAATTTTGCAGAGAATGAATCGGCTATTGATGCAAAATTTTCAACATTTTCTGGCTCCCATCCTGAAAACGAACCCTGACAAAATAAATCCCGCTGGAAAGACTTTTATAGATCCGCCAGTTATAGGTCTGTCGTTGGGTAGGTGAAAGTTCCTTTTCCAAAATCAGCCGTCCATTGGCATCAACCAGGGACAATGATTGCATACTGTTTTGACTGTTGAGCCAGATGCGATCTGTAAAAGGAGAAGGGCCAATGAGAAAACTTTCATTCCCAAACCAATTCACTTCCACAACCGGTGAATAATTTTCTACCCCATCCTGGTCAACCATCCGCAAGCGGTAAAACTGTCTTCCGTTGATCGGATCACGGTCTAGATGCTGATAGCTGGCTAAGGCACCATTGATGCCTTTGGCTTCCTGCCACTCTATGGGGCGATAGCTGTGTCCATCAACAGACTTTTCCAACTCATAGCCGGACAGCGCATATTCCTGGACGCTGACCCAATCAATGGAAATATCAGTTTCCCTGGCTTCGGCTGTGAAGGCTAACAAATTAGCAGGTAGAACCTGAGGAGGCGAAGGATCACCCACTCCAAAACCGGAGAAGCCAGTGGCAAAGCTTGCAGAAATTTCAAAATCATTGCCACCACCCAGGGCACTGGCATTGTCTACCACGATTTCGATATTGGGACCATTGGGATAATTATTGCCTGGGGTAACATTGCTGATCGCAGCAGGGTTTTTGACCATTTTGGCATCCGCCAGCCAGGTTTTACCGGTAATCGCTTCCCAACCATTGACTTCTGCCTGGGTGTAGTAGAGAGTGATGGTGTAGCTTCCGCTGGGATTGTTGTTGGTGGGCGTAACCAGGTACGTCTTCTCTGCCAGATCCACACTGTTGTCTAGCGCATCCCAAAAATCAACCGTTCCTGTACCAGCGCGGTCAATTTGGACTGTTGTACAGCCATAATCATGTCCGCTGAGATTTTCGATTTTGGCAATGATATCCTGATCGTCATTGTAGAAAAAGACGGTCTCGAAAGGTCCCACTTCGTGGGTGTCTGCTTCGTTGAGGACATCCTCTACGCCAGCGGGTGTTCCCTGCAGGCCATCCAGCTGAATATTATCCAGCGCGACGCCATAGAGCCAGCCGTTGCCGTCATTGTAGCGGAAGGAAATCAGGACATTGTTGTTGCCAGCGTAGCTGCTCAGGTCAAGCGTATAGGTATTCCAGGTCCCGGCAGCTGGGATTGCGTATTGATCCCAGGTGGTACCTCCATCGATAGAGATTTCTACGAAAGCGGATTCTGTGTTGCCCTGATAAGTATCACCCTGAAAATATGCATCATACTGTAGACTGGCCGAAACAAATGCACTGAGATCCTGGGCGGGAAGGTTCAGACGATCCTCTGATTTGTCGCAATTACAGTTATCATCATTGCTGGCTGCAACCAGGCTGCCATTCGCAGGGATGGTGAAGTTGGCGCTGGATAATGCCGCATTGGTCCCAAATTGGTATTCATCAGAGCCAGCGGTGGCCTGATCAAGGCTCCAACCCGCTGGCAGGGCACCGGCTTCAAAGTCTTCGGTGAGAATGTTGACCGCGGTCTGTCCGCCATTGACTTCCGGGAGGCCATTGTCATCCTCGATGCTGAGAGAATGCATCGCATTGGTACCAGATCGCGCCTGACCAGTAGCATTAAAGGTGAAGTTCAGGTCGAGGTTTTCATCCCCTTCAACCAATCCATCATCAAACACTCTGACTGTGAATGGCTGATTGGCTGTGGCACCAGCGGGAAAACTGACGGCGGTTCCGTTTGGAAAGCTGTAGTCGTCAGCCGTTGCGGCACTGCCGGCATCTACACCAATGGTCAGATCTACATTGACAGGAGGGGCCTGGTCGATTTCCAGTTCAACAATCAAATCTACGTAGGCCCGACAATTCCCTTCCACGCCGCTGCTACCTGCTTCCGTTTGGGTACTGCTGGCTGCTACATATTGAACCACGGGTAGGGCAAATGCATCGGTTGAGTACAATCCCCTACCATGTGTCGCTGCAATGACCTGTCCATCATTTCTTCCCTGGAGCATGTCAACCCGAACATTGGCAAGGCCATTGTTGGAGGGATCCCAATCAATGACCGCTGCTGAAATATCATCAGTTGACCAAACCCCCAGTTCTGTTGCCAGCAACACCTGATTGGCATCATTGGGAACAAATAAAGCCCACCGAATGGGCATATCCGGTAAATCACCTTCTTTGCTGGTCCAGGTCGTACCACCATTGGTGGTTTCCCAAACGCTGTTGACACCATAATTGCTGTAAGTAACCACGAGGTGGTTGTCGTCTCCTTCTTCAATGGCGATACTGGAAACATTTCCACCAGGCATGCCTGCGCCATTGTTGATGTGCGTCGCTGTGGGGGTAGCAGTGTGGGCATTGTCTACCCGCACGACCCGGCCGCCGGTGGTGCCAAAGAAAACCCGGTTGGCTGTATTGACTGATACCGATACGGTACTTGCTCTATCTCCTCCAAATTGGGTGACCGTTACTGTATTGTCCACCGGCGTCCCCAGACCTACATTGGAGACCTGGAAATAGGTGTCATTATTGTGGGCACCATACAAAATATTGGCATCAGAATCATAGTCTGTAGGATTGATGAACGCGCCAGTATTGCTGTAAAAATACTGAGAACGCGTGGTCCAACCATTGTTGGTAATCCAATAGTTATTGTAGACGTAAGAACTAATCTGAATATTGGGATTATCTGTATCGATGTGGCAGAATGCGCCATCACCACCCGTTACTTCGACAGTGGAATTGATCCCAACCGCATTATAAAAATGTGTCCCATTATCCTGGGCACCAG
>JBCBZF010000098.1:0-10521 GCA_039815525.1 Bacteroidota bacterium
AGGGCTTCCCCGGTCGCCGTTTGCATCAGGTGGCTTTGCAGTCTGAGTTTCTGGCAGATGTCTGGCAGGAACGTATGCGACAGGAATTTGAACGAGACGCCAGCGGAAGTAAAAAGCGGGTACGACTCAATTTCTCAGATGATCCGCGTCTTGCCTGGTTGTTGGGCTTTTTAGAGGAAGTGGAGCCTGCTAAAGTGCTGTTGATTTGCCGGACCAAAGCCAAAGTGCTCGCCATTGAAAAAGCTTTGCAGGATAAAAGCGGCATGTCTATCGGGCTGTTCCATGAAGATTTATCCATCGTACAACGGGACCGCAATGCAGCCTGGTTTGCTGAAAAAGACGGAGCCCGCCTACTGATTTGTTCTGAAATCGGGAGTGAAGGGCGCAATTTTCAGTTTGCGCATCATTTGGTTCTCTTTGATGTGCCGGTACAGCCAGAACTACTGGAACAGCGTATTGGACGATTGGACCGGATTGGGCAAACTGAAGACATTCAGATCCATGTTCCATTTGCAGCGGGCAGTCCACAGGAAAAGCTGGTCCGTTGGTATCATGAGGGCTTGAATGCTTTTGAAGAAAATTTGATTGGTGGCAACCAAATTGGCCGTCATTTTGGCCCCCAATTATTGCGGGTACTGGGGGATGATAGATCCGATGGAAAGGATTTTGAACAGCTGTTGGAGGAAACAAGAGAATTTCTTGAGAAGCGCAAGAATATGCTGGCCAAAGGCCGGGACCGCCTGCTGGAAATGAATTCTTTTCGCCCAAAAATAGCGGCTGATCTGGTCAAAAAGATTGAAGCAGAAGACCATGATACCGGACTGGAAACCTACCTGACCCGGGTTTTTACCCAATTTGGGGTAGAGATGGAAGATCTTGCCCCAAGAAGTTACCTTTTGCATGCGCCACGTGGTCGTGAACCTTTCCCGGGGGTGCCGGACGAAGGCGCTTCGGTAACCTTTGATCGAAACCGAGCATTGAGTCGGGAAGATATACAGTTTTTAAGCTGGGACCATCCGATGCTTACGGGCGCGATTGACCTGGTGCTTGGCTCCAGCACTGGTAGCGCCTCTTATGGCGTATTGCGTGGCGGCCAGGATGCTGGGATTGTGCTTGAAGCGATCTTTCTTCTGGAAAGCAGTGGTGGACAAACGCTGAACATAGATCGCTTTCTGTCGCCCAAACCATTGCGGGTGGTGGTCAATCATCGGGGGGAAGACGTCAGTGAAACCCTGACAGCAGATACGTTTGACCATCGTTTGATTCCGGGCTTTCTGGATGAGTTGCCCGGTTATGAAGCGATTCTTGAATCATTTGTTCCAGACATGATCGATGCCGCGACCAATATCGCAGAAGACCTGGCGGATACCGAGATCATGCGCAGCTTACGGGCCATGGATCAGACTCTGGATCATGAAATTGATCGGCTGGAAGCCTTACAGAAGAAGAACGACAACATTCGCCCCGATGAGATTGAAGCGGCCAGAGCAGAGCAGCAAGCCTTATCTGATTTGATTCGGAAGGCAAAAATTCGTTTGGATGCGCTGATGTTGGTGAAGGTGGAATAGGCAGTTTGTCCCGATGATTAATTGAGAGAAAGGGCAAATTCAACCTCTTCCGGCTTCCGAATCACTGCTGTAATGGGCTGAAGATAGATGGGAGACTGAAATTGTAATCGAAGATGCGTGTGATCCTCTGATATCCTGGTTAAATGAGCCATTGACTTCTTTTTCGCCAAATCTGGTGCCTGGACAAGGATGGTGATGTTAACCGGTACAGTTTGACCAAAACGCTTTGTTTTCCCAATCAGAAGAATACTGTTGGAATTGATGATCAGGTCACATTGACTGAATTGATAGATTGGGTCGGTTGAGGAAAGGCGAAGATGATCCTGTTTCTTGAACAGGTCAAAACCCATGAAATACACTGGCAAATCTTTGTACATTTTTGCTGCTGCTTGCTGATGTTCTCTTCGAACTTTTTCAACATGTTTTCGCATATGCCGGATCAGCAATATAGGCCAGCCAATCATTCCGGTTAACATCATCAAAATAAACAGCATCCCTACCCAAACCATACTTTCCATCACTTTATCTAATGACTCTGCCTGATAGAGATTGTTGGCAAAAAATATGAAATAAAAAAAGGTGCGCCCTCCCGGACGCACCTCATAAAATCCTTTTTCAAACGGTCCCTTATTGATCTGGATCAGTCTTCTCCGGACGCAGCACAAACTTCGCCAGATTCTTCTCATCCATGTATTGCTTGATGGCTTGCTGGACATCAGCGCTGCTGAGGTCATTGATGCGGCCATTCTGATCCAGAATACGGTTGGGATCCAAACCGTATTGGTAGCTGAAGTTGAGGTTTTGCATCCAGTAGCGATTTTGCTTCAACCCAACTTCGATGTCTTTCCGCTGGGTCTCTTTCACCTTTTGCAGATTGGTTTCTGAGGCCCCTTCTTTTTTAAGCGTTTCAATGTCGTTCATGGCCGTTTCAATCAGCGTCTCCACATTATCCGGGGAGCAAGTAAAGCTGATGGTGATACCATATCGGGACTTTGGGTTTTTACTGTAATTAGCAAAAGCGCCAACTCCGTATACACCGCCTTTGTCCTCACGCATGGATTCGCGCATCATGATACGCAATACCTGCACCGCAGATTGGATTTTATATCGGTTTTCTCCATTCCACTCAAAATCACCGGCATAGCGCAATTGGACCTGGCTTTTGGGTTCACGGCCCTTCTTGAAAGTCTGATTGATGGGCATTTCTGGATATTCTACGCCCACGTCCTTCCAGCTTTCTGTCCGTCCGGTAGCAGGGAGGCTCCCGAGGTACATCTGCAGCATGGGTTTGATTTTTGCCACTTCAAAATTACCGACAAAAATAAAGGTGAAATCACCCGCGTCAGCGAAACGCTCTTTATAAATTCGGTAAGCTGTTTCTAGGTCGATCTGATCCATCTCCTCCGGAGAAGGGAAAAAACTTTTCCGCAAATGATCATTGGTCATCACTTTCTGCACTTCTGAACGGAAGTAATTCTCAGGGCTGGAAGCAATGCTGGACAGAATACTTTTGGTTTTGGTTACCACTGAAGCAAAAGCGGCTTCATCTTTGCGTGGTTGGACAAAATACAAATGCAGCATCTGCATAAAGGTCTCGAGATCCTTTGGAGAGCATGAGCCATTGAAGCCTTCGTACAATTCTCCGATGTAGGGAGACACCCGGACAACCTTATCTGAAAGATATTTATCAAGCTGAACGTTGTTGTATCCTGCCAATCCGGACTCAGCGATGATCTGATCTGCGAAAGAAGCAGACATATATTCGTCATCACTGTAGAGCGATGAGCCACCAGGGCTGAAAGAGCGCATGCTGATTTCGTCATTCTTGAAATCAGTTGGCTTCAAGACTACACGGATGCCATTTTCCAGATAAATTTCTGTGATACCGGCCTCTTCCAGTACTTTTTCACTTTCAATTGGTCCGGGCTCAGGGGTGAATGTCAGCAAAGGCTCGGTTGCCACATCATCCTGATACGGCTTGAGTTCTTTTTGAGAAACCTTTGCAAGGATGTCCAGTACTTCCTGCTCGGTCGGCATTGGTGCGCCTTCAACTTTGGCGCCCATAAGGTTGACCACGCGACTTTCATCACGAATGAAGCGTTTAAAAGCTGCATTGACCTCCTCAACTTTGATGGTCGCGAAGTATTTTTTAGCCAGCCCCAATTCTGCTTCAACACCAGGTACCGGAGAACCTTCGAGGTAGTGATAAACATATTCCATGACCAGGTTTCTGGACTCTGTCTTTCCTTTTTCGCGGAAAGCTGCTTCCAGCCCTGTGATGTAGGACTTTTTGGTACGTTCCAGTTCAGAGGCGGTAAAGCCAAAACGTAGGGCCCGCTCATTTTCGGTCAGCAGGACTTCCAGACCATTCTGAAATCCACCGGGTCGCACGATGGCGAAACCTGAAAATCCATCTTTGGTTCTCACCTGGTTACCGTAGCCGGAACCCGCAAAGGCAAATGGTGGGTTTTCACTTTGGATCAGCTCCGCCAGACGGGCGTTGAGCATTTCAGAGGCGAGATTATCTATGAGATAGCCCCGGTAGTCGCCCAGGGTTTTATACTTTTTGAGAGGGTGCTTGTACACCAACTGGATTTGGTTGAACTGTGCTTCATCGTCTGCGACCACCGTAATCAGAGTCTCCTGATGATCTGGTACTTCAAAGTCCGGACGTGGCTTTGGATTCTCTGCTTTAGGAATACGGGCAAACTGATTTTTGATGGTGGCCTCGACCATTTCAGGATCAAAATCACCCACCACGACCAATGCCATCAGATCGGGTCGGTACCAGTCTTTGTAGAAATTGGTTAGACTACTGTGCTCAAAGGTCTCGAGGTTTTCTTTGGTGCCGATCGGCAAACGCTTGGCATACTGAGAATTGTAGAAGAGTTTTGGGAAGGTTTCCTGTTGCATACGGTTGCCTGCTCCCAGACGGGTCCGCCATTCTTCAATAACGACGCCGCGTTCTTTTTCAATTTCCTCTCCCTCAAATGTTACCTGATGCGCCCAATCTTCCATGATCTGGAAACCTTTGTTAAATTTTTCCGGATCATCCGTGGGAACACGCAGCATGTAGACCGTTTCATCGAAACTGGTGTAGGCATTGAGGTGTGCCCCAAACTTTGTTCCGATTGATTCAAGATAATCGACCAGTGCTGACTTGGGGAAGTTGCGGGTGCCATTGAAGCACATATGCTCGACAAAGTGAGCCAGACCTTGCTGGTCTTCTGTTTCGAGAATGGAGCCAGCATTGATGGCGAGGCGAAACTCCGCGTAGTTTTCTGGCTTAGCGTTTTTGCGAATGTAATAGGTCAGTCCATTGTCCAATTTACCCATGCGGGTATTAGGGTCAAATGGAATGGGGACCGTCATTGGGTCCGGTTTTCCGATTGGGGCGGTTTCAGTTGCCGCTTCTTTGACGGCTTCTTCCGCAACAGGCGGATTCGTGGTTTGATCAACAACTTTCTGTGCGGATTTGCACCCCATCCATCCCATGAGGACAAAGGCGATCAGCCACAACTGAATTGGTTTATTCATATTTGTTTGGTTTGTGCAATGCGGTTAGTGAAAATCTTGCAAAGCGTTTGACCCACAAATATACAGGCAATTCAGTTGATGCACTACTTCGGACGACAAATCCTGCAAGCCTGACCAGATCAGGCTGAGCAATCATATTCGCTCAAATCGACTGCCAGGAGGTACCATTTTTCGTCAATTTTGCCAAAATACATGGCTGCGTCAGCTTGGGTATCAACCAACTTATGACTGATCTGGGATTCCAGTTTTTTTAGTGCAGAGGCATCATCTTTGCCCATCTCTGTGAGTTCAAACTCCTGAAGGTAACCAAGTAACTCGGACAAGCCAGAGTAGCCAGTCTTGATTTCTGCAAAATAGCTTCCTTTCTCTGCAAATCCTTTATCGCAGTCAAAAGCAGGAATCTCAGTGCCGTTCGGCTGGGCCAGCAACTTTTGCCAGCCTTCTTTGATCCAACTGACTTTTTCAGGCAGCATGTTGGAATTTGTACTGTGATGGATAATCGGCATGGCGCCAGGTTTCACCACAACGTAGAAGCCCATTTCCGGATGAATACAAGCCTGTGCAGTTTCATAAGAACCTTTTCGGAAAGCATTGAGGACTTCCCCTACGACTGGAGGGGCAAGCTGTTTGGCGTTGCCAACTTTGCGATCTGCACTGACAGGTCGGTCGGCCGGCAGGTAGTGAGTGATGCGGAATTGGTCATCGAAGCGAATAAGGTTGTTGAACGTCTGAGTTCCTTTGTTCAACATAATGACATTGCCGTTTACCATAGCCTCGTATCCGTTTTCTAGCTTTTCGATGCGAATGTTGTCCTGGTTTAGACGAATTTCACGGCTGTCATTGACCGCAAAACTGTTTTCCAGACTCTTTTGAACAACTTCTGCCGAAACATCGCTGGCGCTGAAAAATTGGGAAACGCTAGGGGCAAAAAAGCTCGTCGCATCTATATTTTCTGCGCTCAGTGCCTCGTAATAGGCATTTAAACGTTGGATGATTTCTTGTTCATATGCCAGACTCTGGGTTTCAGCCAGGGACTTCTCAGGAGTTTGTTCACGTTCTGGGGTTGTTTCTGATTGGCAAGCCAGCAAAGAAAAAACGAGAAGCAAACAAAACAGTGGCCAGTATTTCATGAGCAAATTTATTTTCTGAAAAAATGAAGAAAATTTATGATTCCCTTAAACAATTTTCTATATAGTTAGTTCTATATGATTATTAAACTTGTACCACACGGCGCATTGTTTAACGAGCGAAAATAAAACGAAAGAAAGTGGGGAATTATTCAATCAAAGATCTTGAGCAATTATCTGGTATCAAAGCGCATACTCTTCGCGTTTGGGAACAGAGGTACGAGATCATTCAGCCGAAGCGTACAGCCTCAAATATTCGCTATTATGATGATGCTGACCTCCGCTTGGTGTTGAATATATCCTTTCTGAACCGAAATGGCGCAAAGATTTCGAAAATTGCCCGCATGACACCGGCAGAGATCCGGGACAAGGTCATGCGCCTATCGGAGTCTAATCTGGAGTTCCCTAATCAGGTCAACGCCCTGGTAATCGCCATGGCAAACCTTGATGAAGCACGTTTCGAGAAAATCATTTCAACCAACACTCTGCAGTTTGGATTTGAGCAAACCATGATGCAGATCGTGTTTCCTTTCCTCAATCGCATTGGTTTTTTGTGGATGACTGGAAGCATCAACCCTGCCCATGAGCATTTTATTACAAATCTCATCCGCCAGAAATTGATTGTGGCCATTGATGGTCAACTGCGTACCACAAATCCGGATGCACGTAAATTCCTTATGTTCCTTCCGGAGGGAGAAATGCACGAGTTGAGCTTACTCTTTGCTTCCTACATTGTTCGATCTCGTCAGCAGCAGTCAATTTATCTTGGGCAATCTCTTCCCCTAAAAGATTTGGCTACAGTCAGCAACATTTATCAGCCTGACTATATTTTCACCATCATCACCAGTTATCCTACCCACGATGAGATCATTCCGTATCTCGACGCTCTGAAAGAGCAAAGCCCGAATACCAAAATCTTACTGACAGGATACCAAGCAGTGGCGATGAAAGATAAATTGCCAGCAGACATCGAAGTTTTTGCCAAAATCGATCAAATGGTTGATTTCCTCAATTCTGTGTCTACGTCCGTGGCCGCCTGATTGCCTGATCTTTTTCTTCAAGCTTTAGCGTTTTCCTTCCACCCCATCTTTTGACAAGCTTGCCGAACTCCTATCTATGCGTCTAGCCCACAAACCAAAGGTTTGCAGGCTACGGGCCAAACGATAGCGACAGTGTGATTAAATAAGGTTTAGCCGGGTCGAAAGGCTACTGCGATAGGATTTTCCGACCGGTATGAGTTTATCGCCAGCCACAATGGTGTTATCCTCAATACTGGAAATCCGGTCCAGGCGAACAATAAATGAGCGATGCACCCGCATGAATTCCTGTTCTGGTAAACGGGAAACAATGCTTTTCATCGTGGTATTAACAGTATACCTCTTCCCCGGAGTATAGATTTGGACGTAATCCCCTAATGCCTCAATCCAGAGAATTTCAGTCAGGCCCAGCCGGACCAATTGACCTTTGTCTTTGACAAACAGATGGTCAGACACAGACTGGGCTGCCTGCGCTCCGCTCTGCTTGATTTTGTCAATTTTTGCTTTCACCTTTTGTACCGACTTATGAAATCTGGAAGGTGTGACAGGTTTCAGCAAATAATCGGCTACGCTGAATTCGAAGGCATCCAGCGCATAATCACGATTAGATGAGACCACGATGACCTGATGTTCATGGTTGTTGAGGGCGCCAAGCATCTCTAACCCGGTCATTTCGGGCATCTCTACATCCAGAAATATCAAGTCTATTTTATTGTTGGCCAGGATATTCAATGCTTTGGTTGCACTGTCACATTCATCTATCAATTGGAGAAAATCCGTTTTCTCAATCAACTTTACGACCGCTTTACGGGACATGGTCTCATCGTCTACAATGATACAGTTACAGATATCCATTTCTGATTTGGTTGATTTCACATTTTACAGAATCAAGACTTTCCCCGGTAGCCTGTACCAGTAATGGATACTGATGACTCAGGAGATTCAAGGATTGTTCTTGTTTGGCATTGTTTTCTATTGCACCCAGGTGGTCAAAGACATCCTGGCGCCCGATACTGGCAAAAGGATAGCGCAGGCGATGACTGGTGGTACGAATTGCTTCCCAATCGCAGAATACCATTGCAGATTGGATCACGCTGATGCCTTCCTGCGCCTGAATCTGAAAGGATTGGAGCATTTCCAGAATGAATTCCGGATCGTCATCTAATTGCAGGAGATATTCAAGGTCAATTGTGCCATTGAGTTGGTTCAATCCCTGGCTCCGGCTTCGTTCTACGGCAGGGAGAAAATCCAGAATTGCTTCATAAGCAAGTTGACTCTCTGATTGAACCAACGCACCAATTTGACTGACATCTAAGCTATCTGGTTCAAGGATCAACATACTGTAAATCTGACCGTCTGGAAGATCATGATACGCCTCTGGTGAAGCCAGGATTTCTACATCGAATCCGCTGCGCCTCAATTGCGCTGAAAGCTCTACCGAGCCTGCTTGCTGCCAATCAGCGATCAGGATACTTTTTTGCCTGATTTGTATGTCCGATTGCATTGAGTGCTGCATATGTAGATGACTATTTTAAGAACACTCTAAAAAAAACGGATATGACCGGGCCTTCATAAAGAGAATTTATGAGAATATTACGTGAGAAGGATTTTCTGATTGATGCAATAAAAAAACCGCCAGAAGTGCTGACAAAACCGGGATCCGGAAGTTTTTCTCTTGAGAGAAAATGGCTATTTTTGGCCCTCTTTTAGGCTTAGTATCAAGTTCGATGTTGAACGAAATTTTTCTTTCTGATCAGGAGCGTCAAAGACGAGATGAGCTCCGACGTTTGCGTGAGATGGGAATCAATCCTTATCCTGCTGCAACCTTTCCTGTAAATGTGACCACTGCCCGGATTCATGCAGATTTTGATCCGGATACCAATGCAGAGGAATTTGGTGATCTGTATCTGGCTGGTCGATTGACCAACAAACGGATCATGGGGAAAGCATCTTTTGGGGAGTTGGAAGACGCCTCAGGAAAGATTCAATTGTATTTTCAACGAGATGAACTTTGCCCCGGAGAAGACAAAAGCTTGTACAATGATGTGTTCAAAAAACTGACGTCACTTGGGGACATTATTGGGATAGAAGGACATGTTTTTATCACCCAAACCGGGGAGAAGACCGTTTTTGTCAAAAATTTTCAAATCCTGACCAAAGTCCTGCGTCCTATCCCTTTTACAAAGGAGACGGACGAAAAACTCTATGATACAGTCACGGATACTGAGCAAAGGTATCGGCAGCGCTATCTGGACATGATTGTTCATCCAGAAGTACGGAAAGTTTTCCGGAAACGATCAGTATTGGTTCAGTCAATGCGAAACTTTCTCCTCGAGAAGGATTATCTCGAGGTGGAAACGCCGATTCTTCAGCCAATCTATGGCGGTGCTGCGGCACGGCCATTCAAAACCCACCACAACACTCTGGACATGACGCTGTATCTGCGGATTGCCAATGAACTTTATTTGAAAAGGTTGATTGTTGGCGGCTTTGAAGGGGTATTTGAATTTTCAAAAGATTTCCGGAACGAAGGAATGTCTCGCTTCCATAATCCTGAATTTACCCAGATGGAGTTGTACGTTGCCTACAAAGACTATGACTGGATGATGGATTTGGTAGAGGAAATGGTTGAGCGGATTGCCATTGACACCAATGGTACAACGAAGGTGCAAGTGGGGGAGAATCTGATTGATTTCAAACGTCCCTGGAAACGCTATACCATGTACGGTGCAATCGAGCACTATACCGGAATCGATATATCCGAGATGGACGAAACCGGCCTCCGATCTGTCTGTGAGAAATTGGAGGTGCCGGTTGATGAAAGCATGGGGAAGGGAAAACTGATTGATGAAATTTTCGGAGAGAAGGTGGAGCATTTGTTGATCCAGCCCACTTTTATCACTGATTATCCTGTTGAAATGAGTCCATTGGCCAAAAAACATCGTAGTACCCCCGGCCTGGTAGAGCGATTCGAAGCCATTTGCAATGGCAAAGAAATTTGCAACTCATTTTCTGAGCTGAATGATCCCATCGACCAGCGTCAGAGATTTGAAGAGCAGGTTGAACTAGGCAAAAGGGGAGATGATGAAGCCATGGTGCTGGATGAAGATTTTTTGCGGGCCCTGGAGTTTGGTATGCCACCAACCGCGGGACTTGGCATAGGGATCGACCGCTTGTCTATGATCATGACCAACTCTCCTTCCATTCAGGATGTGTTGTTTTTCCCCCAAATGAAACCAGAGCAAAAACCCG
>JBCBZF010001198.1:0-2008 GCA_039815525.1 Bacteroidota bacterium
CACCACCAGCAACAATGATGTGCTGCGGCCGTACAGTCTCAATCAGTTTCAGTTCATCCCTGTCCAGGGACGGGCGCGCATTGGCCGGATTGCCAGTGTGGGTGTAGGAGCTGGTTTTTCCTATCTTTTCAATGCAAAGAAGGACGAACGTGTAGTGGTCAATGCCAGCCGAATTGATGATGCAGCTTTCCGACGCATTGATCCGCTTGGATTTGCAGACCTCCAACTCGGCAATTCACGAAAAGGGCCCAATCTGGGGTTCCGCATGCTGTTCCGCATGCAGGCGATTGAAGATGTGCTCCCCAGCCCCTACCGTTCCAGTCAATTGTATGTAAATTGGGTATTTTAGGACAAGATCGACGCCAATAAGCGTCCAAACATCCCAAAGCCTTATGGCACATTTGCATCGACAACACATTGGTTTGTATACGATGACCGTCTCCTGCGCCCACGTGTGCAGGAGACGCTCTGTCGCATTACGATTTTGGACAGGTGCTTTGCTGTTATCTGCCTTTCAGTTGGTGATGGCCACACCAAGCCCGGAAGACTCTGCCAGAATCACAGCCGCGCTTGATCAAGGTTATACACTGGTGGGGGAAGAAAAATGGCAGCAAGCCATTGGTCTGCTCCTGCGCAATGCACAGGATGCAGATTCTGTGGACCATCGGACCGGCTTCCTGGAAAGTTATTACATCATTGCTTATGCACAGGTTCAAAACGGTACCATCAACCAATTCATTGATTTCCTTCCACAGATTCAACCCTGGCTTTCTTATGATGATGAATTGAGTAGCGATCTTCTGCTCGCGATTGGGAGTGGATACCGGAAACGGGGCCGTCTGGACCTTGCGATGTCGTTTTACGAACAGACCATGGACCGGATTCTGGAAGATTATCCGGATAATCTGACCAGCCTGATGGCGGCATACAACAATCAAGGCATCATTTATCGGGTACTGGGAGATTATGATCAGGCAGAACTCCTCTATCGGCAATCGCTTCAGTTGGCCGAAGAATTTACCTATCCAACCCGCACCCGCGCAAGAGCCATCAATAACATTGGGATGGTGCGACGCTTTCAACAGGATTTGGATGGTGCGACAGAGTATTATCTCACCGCACTTCACCTGCTGGAAGAAGAACCCAAACGTAACAAACGCCTGCGGGCTTCTATCCAGGAAAATCTGGCCATTGCTTTGTTGGAAGCCTCTGATACCAATGCGCCTGAAGCCCTGCAGGCTCTCAGGGAAGCGGAGCAATTGCGGAAACGTACTGACCCACAATTGGGGACGACTTTCAAACATTTTGCAACGGCCTTTCAGAAGATGGGAAAATTGGAGGAAGCCCTTTCCTACCTGCAAAAAGCGGAAGCCCATTGGCAACAAGCTACACCATATAAATCAACCAATAAGGCCCTCATTTACCTCAACCGAGGGAAAATTTTGCAGGAAAAAGGAAAGTTGTGGGAAGCAGTGCAGGCCTACCAGCAGGCGATCATTCAATTGGTGGATCATTTTGATGCGGAGGCACCAGAAACCTACCCACAGTTTCAGATGGTGCATGTCGAAAAGGACTTACTGGAAGCGCTCCAATCCAAGGCAGACTGCTATGCAGCCTTATACCAAATGGAAGCCAAACCGCAACATCTCAGATTGGCCTGGCAGGGTTATGACCTGAGTATTCAATTGGTTGATTCCCTTCGCTCTCAATACATTACTGATGATGCGAAGCTTTTTTTACGGGAAAAACTCACGCCACTGTATGAAACAGCCATTCAAACCGCCCTCACCATGTCCGAACTGGAAGCATCTGTTCCCTGGAAAGCAACTGCCTATGAATATGTGTTAAAAAGTAAGGCGGCCGTTTTGCGAGAATCCCTGGCCCAATCCTATTATGCCGCCGACCAGTCAGATTCGATCAGGCTTACTGCTCAAGGGCTCAAAATGCGAATTACAGAGGTCAAGCAAGCCTGGGAAGAAGCCGCGAATGACTCCCTCCGGGCACAGGC
>JBCBZF010000328.1:0-6651 GCA_039815525.1 Bacteroidota bacterium
CGCTTCTGGCAGGATCCTTCCCGCTCTGATTGGTTTGATGGTGGGCGATACGTCAGACTGCAGACGCATACCTGGGATGAAACCGATATCACAGTCAATACTGTGTGGGGCTTTTTACAAGGCGGCATCGCCGCCGGCCTGGAAGTATTGGGACCATTCAATACGCCGGCTGCAAGAGCCAATCCTGCGATTGATGAGCGGCGTGCTGAGGTGCAAGGATTGCTGGCGTTTTACATGTGGGCCATTTTTGACCTATATGCTCAGGTACCTTATATCGATCAGAGCACCAATGAAAATGTGGTTTTGACGGGTCAGAGTGCCATTGACGAAATGACCAGCCTCCTGGAAGAAGCGATGCCAAATTTACCTGAAAAAGCCAATTCCAATTCCGGTATTCGCTTTTCAAAAGGAGCTGCCCAGGCACTTTTAGCCCGGATTCATCTCAATCGTGCGGTGTATCTGGATCGTTATGCCAGCAGCTTCAATTTTGAAGGCGGCGACATGAATGAAGTGATCAGCATCACCACCGATTTGATCAACAATGGTGGCTATAGTCTGGCGACTGATTATTTCCGTCTCTTTGACGGGGACAGCGACAACAACAGTGCAACCGACGAACTCATCTTCGTTGCCAATTGTGAGGCAGGCCAAACCTGTAACCGTGCTTTTACCGCCATGGTGATGAGTCAGGGACAGTTTGCTGCCGATGGTGGGAGCTTCCGGGGATGGAATGGTTTCTGTACCCAGCCTGAGTTTGTCGATTCATGGGATCAGGATGATCCGCGTTTCTTTGAGGAAAACTATCCCAACCAAGCTGGTACCATTGATCCGGCCGACTATAAGCTAAATCGCGGCATTCAGGTCGGGGTTCAGTATGGTCCGGTACCAGTAGACGCAGATGGAACGCCGACAGAAGGTGGTACCTTTAAACGCGATGGCAATGGGCAATTGATCATTGAAGAACTCCGCAACTTCCTGCGGGACAACCAGGTGATTGACTACGCCAAAGATGTCTCTCTTACCTCGAATCAGTGGGCAGGCGCGCGGGTGTTCAAATACGAATATGATACCCCTGGCCCGGGCCGATGGGATACTGACATCAATCCTGTCATTTTCCGTCTGGCTGATGCTTACCTGATGCGTGCTGAAGCCCATCTGCGCAATGGCAACTCTGCTGAAGCCCTGAATGATGTAAACGAAGTGCGAATGGCACGTGGTGCAAAAACCCTTACCAGCATCGATCTCGATGCAATGCTGGCGGAAAGAGGATTCGAATTCTATTGGGAATCCCACCGCCGAACCGATCTGGTGCGCTTTGGTAAGTTCAATGATGCCTGGACCTCCAAGGAGGAAAGTGATGTAAGCAAACGCGTATTCCCAATTCCAACCAATGCATTGGCAGCCAGTACTTTGCTGGTACAGAATCAGGGCTATTAAGAAGATTAGTAGTTAGATCCGCCTTGTAGACGATCACAAGGTTTGTCAAAAAGCCAGGAGACTGCATCGCAGTTTTCTGGCTTCTGATTTTGATGCCTAACGGTTTGACTTCTCTGCGATATCTTGCAAAAGGTCCCCTAAGACAGAATCATCGCCTGCCAGGGCTGTAAACGGATCTGGTTTTGGGCTTTCTCTACAGTTTGATAATTGTTGACGAGAATCTGCAATCCATGATCCACCATTTCCCACCCTTGTTCTTCATCTGAGAGGTTTAAAACAATCCAATAGGCCTTTTCTGTATTCCACCGTCGGTAGACATATAAAGCATCGTTTCCGGTGTCAATGGAGGCATATTGACCATAGATCAGACCTGTATTGGCCCTGCGGAAGCGCAGCACTTTCTGATAAAAAGTCAGAATCGAATCCGGATCATTCTGCTGTGCTGCCACATTGATGTGCGAAAAGTTGGGGTTGAGTTTTAGCCAGGGGGTTCCTGAAGTGAAACCAGCCTCGGCTTCAGCATTCCATTGAATCGGTGTGCGGGCATTGTCTCTTCCGCCAATTTGAATTTCTCGCAAAATCTTCTGCTGAACGGCTTCAGATTGCCCTTCGGCTTGCTCCGCGAAATAGTTTTTGGCTTCCACATCATCATAGTCATTAATGGACGGAAAAGTGACATTGCTCATGCCGATTTCATCGCCCTGATAGATACAGAGTGTCCCTCTTTGCGTGGCCAGCATGGTCAGCAAGAGCTTGGCCGCAGCTTCACGGTATACACCATCATTGCCAAAACGGGAAAGGATGCGTGGAAAATCATGATTCCCCAGACAAACCGCTGCCCAGCCACTTTCTCCCAGCGCTTCATACCATTTTTCAAAAGCTCTCCGAATATCCTGTGGCCCAAATGGAACCTGATGATAGCGGCCATGTTGCCCCAGGCCAAGGAAGAGATGCTCAAAATGATAGAGCATATTGAGTTCTTTCCGATTTTTACCTACATAATCATTGGCCATCTCCGCCGGAATCCCAACCCCTTCGGCCAAGGTGAACATATCATAATGCTGGCAGACTTCGTCATGCATTTCCCGAAGGAATTCATGCATGCGTGGGCCATTGGCATAGACTTCTACAATTGCAGACATGAAATCATCCGGATCAATGGGTGGATATTCAGGGCGCTTGGAAATCAATGGAATCACATCCAGCCGGAAGCCATCAATGCCTTTGTCCAGCCAGAATGTCATGATGTCATAGATTTCCTGACGTACTTTGGGGTTTTCCCAGTTCAGATCCGGTTGTTTTTTGGTAAAAAGATGGAGGTAATATTCTTCGGTTTGCTGATCCCACTCCCAGGTGCTACCACTGAAAAATGAGAGCCAGTTGGTGGGCGGTTGATCCCCTACGCCTTTTTTCCAGATATAATAATCGCGGTACGGATTGTCTTTGGATTTTTTTGCTTCCTGAAACCAGTGATGTTCATCTGAGGTATGATTGGGTACCAGATCCATGACCAACTTCATGTCGCGTGCGTGGATGCCTTCCAGCATGGCATGAAAGTCTTTCATCGTTCCAAAATCCGGATGAATGGCGCGAAAATCACTCACATCATACCCATTGTCATCATTGGGACTCTGGTAAAACGGACTGATCCAGATGATGTCGATGCCCAGATTCTTGAGAAAATCAAGCTTTTGGGTGATGCCTGGCAGATCACCGATGCCATCTCCATTGCTATCGTGAAAGCTGCGGGGATAAATTTGATAAATCACCCCTTCTTTCCACCAATGTCTTGTCTGTTGTTCCATGTACTAAGCAAAAATCATGTGGAGGCTGACCAGCGAAAGCAATAAACCAAGGCCGATTTTTCCGATTTCGGGCGAATCATACTGGATCAACTGCTGAACCGATCGAAAGCCTCCGGTACCAATTGCACCAGTTGAAGAAATGCCAAATGCAATCAAGATCACCCACATGGCCCGTACGAAGTAGTTCATGTCAGGGAAGAAGTAAATGATGATTAAATGAAGGGGAATGGTAGAGAAAAAGGCAATCAATGTCAGATCCTGTTTGGGCATGACCATAAAGGCCGCCGTACAGATCAGAACCACAATGCCGCAATTGATGTAGTAGCGAAGTTCGTTCAGTGTATGGGTAAATGCTGCATCCGGATTTTCAAATTTCAGATACAACAAAATCATCCCCATGGTAATGCCCGTGATCAGCGTTACCAGAATGGTGTTTTTACCAGCTTTGACAGTTTGCTGATCGGTGGCATTTTTGTTGATGTATTCCCGGTAGATATCAATCGACCAAAGAGTGGCCAGTGAATTAAAGGTGGAGTCGACTGTACTCATCAGGGAAGCAAAAAGTGCACAGAGAATGATGCCTTTGACACCAATGGGCAAATAGGTTTTGACGAGGTATGGAAAAGCCATGTCTGGTTCACTCAGGCCGTCGGGTCCCAAAATCCCCACCAGGGCAATGCCAGGTACGACGATGAGGACCGCCATGACGTATTTCATGACTCCACCGACCATCAGACCAATCTGCGCTTCACGCAGGCTTCTGGCGGCCAGCGAACGCTGCATGATGGTCTGATTGGCACACCAGTAATTGATGTTGAGGAGAAAGAGCCCAAACAGGTGAACCCACGGAAGTTTTTCATGATCTGCAGGCAGATATAAATGCATCAGGTCGGGTGTTTTTCGGTACAATTCGCCCCATCCCCCTAAGTGATAAATCGAGACAAAAAGCACCACAAAGCCGCCGGTCAGAAGAATCCCAAACTGAATCATATCGGTTTTGACCACCGCACCCAGGCCGCCGAGATAGGTGTAGATAGCCGAAAAAACACCCAGGCAGACGATCAACACCACAATCCGGGTAATCCGGTTTTCGCTGATGACAGAGAGGTAATCTCCAAAAACCAGGTCGGCTGCATAGGCGCCCCAGAATAAGGCTGCCCCCAATGTGATGGTCGAAAAAATCAACAAATTGGCAATAGAGTAGGAGAGCGCGACGGTCTTTCCCAGGCGGGTTTTAATGTATTGTGTGATGGTGATGACCTGCTCCTTGAGGAAAAGTGGAACAAAAATAAAGGCTGCCATCAGGATCCCCTGAACCGCATTGATTTCCAAACTCGCCTGCGCCAGTCCATACAGATACGCTGAGCCCATCATACCGAGAAACTGATAGCCATTGATGTTGGTCGCAATCGAGGAAAGCGCAATTGATGGCCAACGCAAATTGCGAGAGCTGAGGAAATACTGCTCAACAGTGGCTTCTTTGCCCGTCCTACCTGATAAAGCGGCAATGAAAATGGCCGCGAAATAGGCAAATACAATGAGAAGGTCGATCATAGTCGTTCTTTTTCAGTCGTCGAGTATCTTGCTTAGTATGAACAAGATAAATGTAAACATTTACATCGAATTATATAAGCTGTACGAAATAAAAACATGTCTTCAAATGGTTTAATCGGCTCAGGCTGTTGTGGGAGAAAAGTTTTATTGTAGGGTGAATTGGTGTATATTGTAAACGTTTACATTTTTGCCCTCTTACCAATGATTACCCTACTCTCGTGTTCTAATCGAACCAACAACTTTACGCAAATTTTTGCGCTTCATGCCTGTGAATATTTATCACAGATGAAAAAGGAACAGGTACGCATGTTGGATCTGACCCAGATCGGACCGGAGCATATTCACCTGACTTCCTATCGCCCCGAAGATCAGTCGGAAGCTCTTTTGAACATGAGAAGCGAGTTTTTTTTGCCGGCTGAAAAATTCTGGTTCTTCGTACCGGAATACAATGGAAGCATTCCTGGCATTCTGAAAATGTTGCTTGATGCGCTATCAATTGATCAGTCGAAAGAAAGCTTCAGTGAGAAAAAAGCCTGTATTACCGGTACCGCAACTGGCAGAGCTGGAAATCTTCGTGGTATAGACCATCTAAGCGACATTCTCAACAATTTGAATGTGACCGTTTTCCCTTCCAGACTACCGATTTCATCTATTCACAAACTGATTGATGAAGAAAGGAATCTGATCCATCTTGAAACCATCAATTGTCTGCAAAAACAGGCTGATCAATTTGTCGCTTATTAGAGAAGGGAATCGCGTTCGGACTGGGTATCAGACATCCCTACTGGAAATCAATCCGTGGAAAGTTTCCTGCTTTGATCGCCAGCTTGACGTATTTGCCTAAATAGAAATGTAAACGTTTACATTTTGGGATGAGTTTTATATATTTGTCCATCACACAACAGAAAGAGAAGACGACCGATGCGGGAACATCCTCAGGCAATTCAGTTTTCACCCATCATCATTGGCGCCATGCGCTTTGGTGAATGGGGAGCTCAATTATCCAGCACTGAATTGGAGCGATTGATTGATCAGTGTGTAGAAGTAGGCTTGTATGATTTCGACCATGCAGACATCTATGGGCATTACGCCGAAGAAGGTCGTTTTGGTGAAGTCTTGAAAAGAAGAGCTGATTTACGGAACAAAGTGAGGTTGACCACCAAATGTGGGATCAAACTGGTCAGTGGCCGACGTCCGGGACATACGCTTAAATCATACGACCTGCGACCCGAGCACATTTTGTCTTCAGTCGAGCATTCTCTCAAAGCTTTTGGGGTGGAGCGAATCGATATTCTCCTTTTGCATCGACCTGATTATCTCATGAATGTATGGGAGATTGCAGAGGCTTTCCAGCAGTTGAAAGATCAGGGCAAGGTAAAAGCTTTTGGGGTGTCGAATTTTAGTCCTTCCCAATTGAGGATGTTGCATCAGGCATTCCCTTTGCAAAACCATCAACTTGAAATTTCCCTCACGCAGCGCAATGCTTTCGAAGATGGGACGCTGGATCAGTGCATTGAATTGGGCATTCGGCCGGCGGCATGGGGCCCTTTTGGTGGCGGAAGAATTTTTACGGATCAGGAAGATCCGCACATTCTACGGATTAGACAGCATGCAGAGGCATTGGGGGAAAAATATCAGGCAGGAGTAGATCAAATCCTTTTGGCCTGGCTACTCAAACATCCGGTTGGCATTGTGCCCATTACCGGAAGCACCAAATTTGAACGAATCAAAGCGGCTTTTTATTTTCTTATTTGGGGTGGGTTGGAGGGACACAACCTAGGGTGTTGATATGAATGATTTCTCATATTTCTTGTTCGTACAATTATGATGTCATACTTAATAGGTAAGATTATCA
>JBCBZF010001052.1:0-2540 GCA_039815525.1 Bacteroidota bacterium
TACGAATGCAATGCCGCGCAGATTCCACTACAAACTGAGGTGTCTTTTCTCCAAAACTTCCTGCAACTTGAGAAACTGCGACACAATGAGAATGTATCGGTGCGGCTCAATTGTCCGGAGCAAATCCCTATGTATTTGGGGATTGCGCCTTTTGTGCTCATGACATTTCTGGAAAATGCGTTTAAACACGTCTCTAAACATTCGGATCAAGCCAATTGGATTCAGATGGAGATTGAGGTCCAGGGAAATAGCTTGATCGTAAGAGTCCAGAATAGTTTTTCCGATTTTGCACAAAAAGAGGCGATCTCTTATGGCGGAATTGGCTTGCAAAACGTGCAAAGGCGATTGGATCTGATGTATCCCGATCAATATCAACTTGATATTGCGGCGAACGAAGGACTCTTTACTGTAGATTTGCAATTACAACTCGATACCTTGACAGATATACACCCCAATCAAGCTGCTATTCTGGTTTGAATATGTCCCAATTACATTTGCGCTGCGTAATCATCGATGACGAACCTCTGGCTCGGGAGGGATTGTCGCATTACATACGGGAGATTGATTTTCTGGACCTTGAAGGGAGTTTTGAAAACCCATTGGGCATCACGGATTTATTGGAAAAAAAGGCTCTTGATCTGATTTTTCTGGACATTCAAATGCCCAAACTCAATGGCATCGATTTCCTCAAAATCGCCCAAAATCTGCCCCCCGTGATTCTGACAACTGCCTATCCGAGCTATGCGCTCGAAGGCTTTCAGCTCAACGTACTAGATTATCTGCTCAAACCCATCACCTTTGATCGATTTTACCAGGCATCGGTTCGGGCCAGAGAATATGTTGCCTTACGGCATAAGGTCTCTGAGACACCAGATAGGGGAGAGGAGGGCTATTTTTTTGTGAAATGTGAGCAGACCTACGAAAAGATATACTTTGCGGAAATCCTGTTCATAGAAGGCTTACAAAACTATGTGCGGATTCACACCGAAAAGAATCAGTATATCACTTTGATGAGCATGAAAGCCGTAGAAGAAAAACTGAATCCAACGCACTTTCTGCGTGTTCATAAATCTTACATTGTGAGTATTGGCAAAATTGATTCTGTAGAGCGGCATGAAATCAGGATAGGCCCCCAAGCCATACCTGTCAGCCGAAACATGCGGGAAACCGTGATGGACCAAGTGGTCAATCGACGTCTGTGGAGAAAGTGATGCAAGATGAGGGAAATTGATCAGGATAAAATCGCATCTCTTCATCCACTGCTTTGGGCAGATTTTCGTGGATATACTTTCTTATTTGACAATCCGGGTCCACCAGGGGATGCTGGCTTGCTCCACAATGTCGTCGATCATGCTCAATTAACCTTATACCAAAAGTTATTCAAGGCTCTGCAAAATGGCCCCATGAAACCGCTGCTCCTTGGGGCAAACTTCTGTTCCTTGCCGTTGGAAAGCTATCATGTCACCTGGCTGGAAGGACTTGATCAGGGGAAAATGGATCAATTTCCCCCTGAGTTTGGAGATGCGTTGATGCGCTTTTGCTCTGCCGCTGAAGGAGAACCTGATCCTTCATTTTTTGCGCCTTTGGGTCCCCTACCCAAATTGCCCACCGAAGGGATAGGCTTCATCTTCGAAAACCTCGCCAATTGGCGAGGGAAAGTTCTCGCCGCCAAACTACGCCCTCATCCAGATGATCTGGATACTTTTGACCGATTGATGAGCGCTCGCAAACAATTGATCCAGGAACATTTTGGACGCTTTCATCCCAACCCCCAAGAATTGTTTCGCCCTTTTGAAGCGCATATCAGTCTGGGCTATTTTCCCTTTCAATCAACCGGCCACAATCTGCAAACATACACCAGCGAGTGGAGTCTCTATTTAACCGAGACCTTGCAAGAAACAGCCATCCGTTTTTTCAGTATTTCGCCATTTATTTTTCATGATATGGTAACCTTTTATCGCCTGCTGCATTAAGAGGCTACACACTGACAATCAGTTGATTCATGTTCTAAACGACTCTTTCCCCGTCTGGTGGAAAGCAGATGTTTTGATCCAATTTCCACCCATTCATTCTACCATGATGAACATCTTTTTCTTCCTCAGCCTGTTTAGCCTTGGTTTCGCTACACCCAGCCCATCGGCCAGAACCATGGCCGAAGTAAAGCCCAATTTGTATGTTGACCGTTGGGAGGTGAGAAATATCGACTGGCAGGAATTCGAGCATCATTTGATCCAGACCGGTGAAAATCTTGATTTATACCGGAATCGGGAAGTCTGGAAAGCTGATATCTACAATCAAACCTATCATCTGCATGCGGCTTTCCGCAATTACCCTGCAGTGGGTATCACGCGATTCGGGGCAGCTGAATTCTGCAAATGGCGCAATACCCAGGTGGCCGTAGCGGGTTATTTTCGCTTGCCAAGCAGTGAAGAATACCTGTATGCCATGACCGAAGGTGAGAATTCAGAGAAATATGCGCACAGGAAAAAGAGATATGAACGTAAATGGGGAGAAGGAAAGGCCAGACATTTTCGTTCAAA
>JBCBZF010000423.1:0-5855 GCA_039815525.1 Bacteroidota bacterium
AATGCAGCAACTGTGGTGGACCGATTCATCAGGTTCTTGAGACCGGGGACGACCCGGAAAGCGCTGCCGCAGCAGAGAGTGTCTGGAAGCTCCACAAAAGCTAGCCGATGCCAGCCAAACCACAGATGGTACACAAATGGCCAATCAATGGATGGGACCGCCTTCTGTCAGCATCGCAAGTAGAAGGATTTCGGTTCCTGGAACGCATGGAGGCAGAATGGGTCAGTGGAAAAAATCGTTTTACTGCTCATGGAGAACGCTTATTGTGTATCACAAACACTGAAGGTATCCTCGCAGGGATCGGTGGGCTGAATCGTGATCCTTTTGCACCCACTGGCCAAGTCGGCCGCGTGCGCAGAATGTACATCGCCCCGGAATTCCGGCGGCAGGGACTGGCAAGCATGCTGCTCGAAAGCATCGTCCAGGAGGCAGTTGGGCGTTTCACCAGCCTTCATCTTCGAACGGATCAATTGATTGGTGCAGCATTTTATGAAAAACATGGCTTCCAGCGGCTTCAAAACCATCCTTCGGCCAGTCATCGATTGATGCTATGAACATGATGCCCCATGGAGCAGCCACACATTCAATTTATCCGACCGCACCATCCGGCATTGAAAGAATATATCAAGGGCTATTACGTACATCAGTCCTTGAGCAAGGATTTTCGACAGGATATCAGCTTTTTCCAAAATCATACCACCTGCATCAGTATTTATCATGACAGCAGATATGAGTCCACCGGCCGGCGCAGAAAGATGTACGCAGCTCCCGGCACTGGTTTTCTCAGCCTGTTGGTGGGCAATGTGCAGGGCTATCAGGAGGTACAATTTTTTGGTCCAGTCAACCGCCTCGCCATTGTCTTTCATAGCCTGGGACTGAATCACTTTATGCGGGATCCGCTTGGACAATTTATCCAGCCACACTTTGGGGTATTTCCTTACTTCAAATTCGCGTTTCAGGATGCATTGCCCGCCATTTTTCGGGAAGCTGACCTGACAAAAAAACGAGATCTACTGGATACATTTTTCTGGAACCAATACGTCCCTTTTCCTGATCAACGCTTAACAAAAGTCATTCAGACGATTCAGCAGTCGGCAGACATACCCCAGGTTCAAGCCCTGGCAGATTCTGTTGCCATCAGTCGCAGAACCCTGTTGAGATTGTTTCGCAAGCACCTCTCCTACTCTATAGAAGAATACCTGTCTGTGGTGCGCTTCCGGCGGGCCTTGCTTCAGTTTCAGGAGCAAAAAAATGAATCGAGCTTCCTGAATTTAGCCCAGATTGCTTATGAAAGCGGCTACTACGATCAACCAGATTTTAACCGTCAACTGAAAGAAAGAAGTGGATTTAGCCCCAAAGATTTATTCAATCAATTGACGATTATGGATGATGTTCTGTTTTGGAAGCCCCTGAATAGCTAGTGTCCCAATTCTACAATCGACTCAAGCAAGCGCTTCATTTCTTAGCAGTAGATAAGACAAAGCAATCCTATGAAATGTATTTATTTCCTCATGATCCTGACCCTGATCATGCCGACATCTGCTTGCGCACAGTCAGAAGAGGTCATTGCGCATCCCATTGTGTTAGACCGGGAAGAGCTCAACTTACACGGACAGGAGTGTCTGATTTTGGTACCAGAAAACCGACACAAAGCCAATAGCCGTAGGATTGCAGTTCACTATTTCCGTTTCCCAGCGAAAAAAGCCAGTGGCAAAGCACCCATTTTCTACTTACCAGGAGGGCCAGGAGATTCATATTCCCTCCGCGATTTCTATGGGTATTTCAGTGGCAAACGGGCCAGGATATTTGCGCAGGAAATCAGCTTTCTGAACCAACAACACGACATCATCCTGCTCAATCAGCGTGGCAATGCAGAAGCTCCTGGATTCAATGGGACACAATTCAAATATTGGGTTCCAAATGGTAAGCCTGATCAGCTGTATGACCTTCCAGTATTGTTTCAAGAGGAACAAAACAAGCTCATGGAGAAGGTGGCGGCACTCCAACAACAAGGTGTGGATGTTTCAGGCTATGATATTCTCAATCTGGTTGATGACATCGAATCTCTCAGGCAGTATTATCAGTATGGTAAAATCAGTCTGGTCGGCAGCAGCTTTGGATCGCAGTGGGCATTGTCCTATCTGAGGCAGTATCCAGAGCAAGTCGAGCGGGCATTTTTGTCAGGGCTTGAACCCATCGATTACAGCCGGGACGACCCGGCTGAAGTATGGAAAGTGTATCAAGAGCTTGCCCGTCTGGCAGAAGCTGATTCAAATATCCGTCGAGATTTGCCGGCCGTTGGCCTGATTGAAGCCCTCAAAACAATCATCCGTCGGCTGGAGAAGCGACCTCAAGTTGTTCAGCTACCTGCTCAAGACGGTGGCGCAGAGATCAGGATCCCAATTGGTGCCGATGCGGTTAGACTGCATGTAACCAATCCATTTGCCCGAAACCGTCAGGAAAGTCTCAGCACCTGGCCCAAATACATCCATGAATTGTATGAAGGGAACTATGAATTACTGGCAACATATCTCGCAGAGAACCGCAGAGGCTACGAACTGGACATCCTGCTCAATCCATTGGTAGACAACAGTCTGGGGATTTCTGAAGTGCGCCGTAACAAACTCGCCAATCAACCTGAAAAACGCTGGATTGCGGATGGTAGTGATTTTTGGGAAGCTTTACGCAATGCGGCTCCCACCAGGGATGTCGGAGATGCATTTCGACAACAACAGAAGTCAGAAGTACCCATTCTGATGTTGCATGGCAACCTGGACCGGAGTACACCACTGGAAAATGCCCTTTCCCTGCAAGCCTATTTCCCCTATCACCACCTGCTGCAAGTGAAGGGTGGAACCCATGCGGCGAAATGGCAGCTGGCATTTGCCAATCCGGATCTTATGCGCAAACTGTGGTCCTTTTTAGATGGTGAAGGCAAAGATATGCCCAAAGATCTCCCGACTACTTTTAGTCTCCCTGCGATTGAATTTCTGCCCATTCAGGGACCAACTTTACTGGAAAGGCTCCAACAAGACTGAGAAGAACAGCCGGCGTATAACGAAGAGACAATTTTTTCCCTTTCAAAATATAAGGTGTTTCTACATTTTGCTCTTTCACCAATTCTCACACCAATGTTCAAAAACACAATCCTTCTCTTCGGTTTAGTTCTTTGGTTTAGTTCTTCCTTTGCGCAATACGAAAACACACCGAACGATTTTCGCAATGCCGTCTTACTGGAATTTGGCGGACACGGCTTTGCCTACTCTTTTGCCTATGAACGGGATCTTCTGGTAACCGAAAAGCTTGGTATGCGGGCCCAGGCTGGTTTTTCCTTCTATGGATTGGGGGGTGGAGTTATCCCCATTTGGATTCCGGTATCTATCAACGAATCCATTCGAATTGGAAAAAGCAACTGGCACGGCGAAATCGGGCTGGGGATGATGTTTTGGATTGAAGACCTGCAGAATGATGGTCGTCCCCCTTTCCCCAATCCCAACCGCAGTCTGGATGTCAATCTGACCATGCGGGCTGGCATCAGATATCAATCCGAAAATGGTCGTTTTGTCGGGCGACTGGGCTATACGCCTTTTGTTTTGGCTGAAGCAGAGTATATTCACTGGGCGGGGGCAGCCGTTGGCATGCGCTTCTGACACATACTTAGCTGTGATGAAACTTCGTATTCTCTTTTGCCTGTCTTGCCTTTTATTGGGATCTGGTCTTCTCCTTGGACAAGAAAACAGGCCAAATGCCATTCTCCTGGAATTGGGCGGGCATGGCCATTGGTATTCTGTCGGCTATGAAAGAGCGCTACATCGGGATCATCGTTTTGCCACCCGTGCCCAGATCGGTTTCTCCGCTTATGACGCATCAAAGGGTTACATTCGGCATTGGATACCTTTCTCTCTTAACGAGAGCATCAGGATTGCCAATACCAATCTACATGGTGAAGTCGGCTTGGGCGGCATTATCCTCAATGATCCAATTGAAGACAATCGGCCCAACCTGGTTGCCCAAAACTTCAGTCTACGGCTGGGAATGCGACATCAATCTGAGACAGGAAAATGGATTTACCGTCTGGCCTATACGCCTTTTTTGCTTCGTGATCATGATTTCTTCCATTGGGCTGGTGGCTCAGTCGGGTTTCGCTTTTGAGACTTTTGTTGTAACATGCCCTTAGGGCAGATGAAGGACGAACGAATCTCACATATCCTCAACACACACTATCCTTTTCTTCAGACTGAAGATTTGCGCCAGCTCATGAAGCTTGGACAGTATCAGACCTTTGCCAATCGGGCGAAAATTGTACAAGCTGGCAGCCTCAATCAATCCGTATTCTTTATTCTTTCCGGCATGGTCCGCGGCTATTTCCTCAATGCCAAAGGAGAAGAAAAAAACATTTTTCTCCGCCCAGAACACACCATCACCGGTTCGCCAGATAGTCTTTTTGACCAGCAACCGACCAAATACACCTTCGAAGCCATTCAGACCACGGAGCTCTTTTTCTGGCCATTTACCCAATTACAGACCCTCAGCGAACAACACCCCAATATCGCCAAACTCTATATCGCGGCTTTGACGGAGAATCTGCAAACTCTGCTCTTTCGGGTAGAATCACTGGTCGACATGAGTCCGGAGGAAAGATATGAAGCGCTGGTCCAGCGTAGCCCGCAATTTTTTCAGACTGCATTCAACAAGCACATTGCCAACTACCTCGGCATGACGCCGGTCTCGCTTTCCCGTATCCTCAAACGGAAGAAGACCCAAAATCCTTAACATGTGTAAAGTGCTTTCTGGAATCATTCTCCTAGTTTGAAGAAAGATTCAATCAAAAGGACGATGAAAGAAGCACTTTTTGGCATTGACAACCTGGATGTTTATCTGGTAATCGGCATCCTGATGTTTTTCGGCTTGCTGGAAACCGCCGCTGGTTTTCTCAAAAGCAGCAAACGAAGCCTGGGGGACTGGATACAGGAATTGGGGGGCTGGCTGGTCCTGGCATTGCTGATTAAGCCACTGATCACACTTTCGGTTGTGGTAATTGGCAATCTCAGCATACCAGAATGGCGTGGATGGATGCAGGATTGGTCATTATGGCTGGCCTTACCTTTCTACCTATTCATCGACGACTTCCTCCAATACTGGTATCATCGACTGGCCCATGAACGGCCATTCTTATGGAAATTGCACCGGGCCCATCATCAGGCGGAAGAAATGGGTTTCTTTGTTTCCTACCGCAATGCCGCCTTGTATTATCTGATCATGCCCAACATCTGGTGGATTGGTTTGATTTTGTTTCTCGGGGGTGGGCAGGCGGTGGCTTTGGGCCTGATTCTGAAGCAGTTGGTGATCATTGGATCGCATAGCACCATCAAATGGGACAAACCGCTTTATCAAAGTCGCTTGTTTCGTCCATTGGTCCTCATACTGGAACGCATCATCATCACCCCTGCTTTTCACCATGCTCATCATGGCCGTTCAAAGCTTGACCGGATCAGTGATCCCAATGGTAATTTTGGCAATATGTTTTCACTTTGGGATCAATTCTTTGGCACGGCGCGCTACACGCATCAATTTCCGGCGGAATACGGCCTGCAAAGTCCAACTTCGGACTCATGGCAATCCGCTTATCTTTATCCCCTGATCAGCTCTGACGACCCTGCAAGTGAATTAGCCCGAAGTTTTACCAAAGAGCCTACCATTACTGATCAGCCAGGTTTTATTGAAGTAAAAAAAGGAAAAAGCTATCTCTGGTGCAGTTGTGGTCTGAGCAAAAAACAGCCTTTCTGTGATGGCTCTCATCACGGCACGAATTTTAAACCTGTATTATTTGAGGCCCAGGCAGACGCGCGCTACAA
>JBCBZF010000610.1:0-4497 GCA_039815525.1 Bacteroidota bacterium
GCTTCGAACCAAAAAGAAGAGAGCGATTGCGGCTGCAATGGCCAGACCAATGTAGAGTGGCATCCGATTGCTACGCGGTGCTTCCGCGTACAATTGTTTGAGATCTTCCCGTTTTTGGGATGCAGAGGAAATGTGTTCTGCAGTGATGGTCTGCAAGAGCGGGAGAACTTCTGCCCGGAAGGAAGAATCTTCCTGAAGCTTTTTCTCAAACTCCCGCCGTTCTGCTTCTGGCAGAAGGCCACCAATATATTTCTCGATCAATTCTTGTTGTTCCTCCATGATTTCTTGTTTGGCATGTACCCAATCAACATTGACAAACTACATCATTGCCTGAAGCTTTTTACGGCATTGGTACTTTTGGCTGGCAGCGCTTTCCGGACTGGAAAAACCCATCATGGCAGCGATTTCAGCGACTTTGTACCCTTGCGCAGTGAGTTGCAGTATCTGCCGGCATCTACCACCCAACTGATCCAGCAGTCTGCTCACCCGCTTCAATTCTTCAGCGTCTAAAAATTGCCTGAGAATATCCTTTGATTCATCTGGAAGATAGAAAAGATCGTCCAGGCTATCTGTTTCAACAGTCGGAGATTTTCGAAGAATATCAACACATTTATTTGAAAAAATTCTGGATAAGTAAGTGTGAAGGCTGCTTTCTCCCCGAAAGCTCCCATTGATCAGTTGTCGAATCAGTGCAATGATGGCATCGTGTAAGCGTCTACTGCCGCTTCTTCTGTCAAAGCAAAACGCTTCGGTCGTTTCCACACGAGATACATAAACTGCTTGTACAGAATTTCCTCGCTCCGTTTTCTTTGTGGGCCACCGGCCTGAATACCAGCAATGATTTCTTCGTCTGGAACCAACTTGCGTTTCATGTGTAAACTGCCTGATCGTCAATGTACATCCAGCCTGCAATTAAGCATTTGAAATTTTTTTTCAGAAATCACTTTATGTTTTTCCTTCGGCCACGACTATGGAAATACATCCGCATCAAATGGTGCCCGGAGATTGCCGAAAATCCGGTTCAAAAGAGTAGGCAAAGAAAACCAATCCAACTTTTATGAAAACGCTCATTTTAGGCACCCTATGTTTTTTTGTATGTATCATTTCCCTGCATGCACAACTCCACATTGAAGGCGCAATCAATTCTCCATTGGGAACCAATCGAATTTCCATTGGGCAAGGGATCGGCGGGCAGCAAAAATTACTTGTCCATTCCAGCATACCTGCCAATCATGCCATCGTCGGCAGTGTCGACAATACCAATGCAATTGCAGTCTTTGGCCTGGCCAATCATGCCAATGGGATTGCTTCAGCAGGGGTAAAGGGGATCAGCCTGAAAGGCGTGGGCGTGTATGGCGTTTCTACTGATGGCTGGGCTGGTAAATTTGATGGAAATGTCTCAAGTAGTGGTATCCTTATGCTAGAAGGAGATCTGATGGGGAACCGTACTGATGAAGCTTTTAGCATCTTTAGCCGGACCCATCAGTCGGAAGGCGCTTATCTGCGACTGTATGACAATGATCATAATAGTTTCTCTGGTAGTATGAGTCTGGTTGCGGGGGGAGATGGCGCCATCAATTTTTTCAATTTCGCCGGCAGTGTCAATTCGCCGGTCTGGCAACAGAATATGAGCATCCAGTCGGATGGCAAAGTCGTGATTGGTGATCAGAATACTACTTTTCAAAATCCCAACTTCCGCTTGTTTGTGCGTGATGGCATCATGACGGAAGAGGTGATGGTGGCATTGTTTGGCAGCAATGAATGGCCAGACTATGTTTTCCAGCCTGAATATGAAAGACTGCCGTT
The DNA here is from genome assembly GCA_039815525.1 of Bacteroidota bacterium. Classification (GTDB taxonomy): domain Bacteria; phylum Bacteroidota; class Bacteroidia; order J057; family J057; genus JBCAWW01. Next base: position 1,807 of record JBCBZF010000610.1, read on the forward strand.
GTCATGCGTCAAAGAGACAACGGAAACCCAACAACATTTGCCTGGAATGCCTTCTGCTGCCCAATTGACTGAGGAGGGGGGGATTTCCCTGAAAAAGATGACAATTCTTCAACAGGAAAAGATTGAAGAACTGTTTCTATATATCATTGAGTTGGAAGAACGCATCAGGCAACTCGAACAGATAACTGAGTAAGTAAGGAAGCTGACGTCTGGCAAACAGGATAAGACCGGACAATTATTCACAGGCTATGTAATCTTGTACAAAAAAACCTCCCGAAAGATCGGAAGGCATGTAGATCCTTTGTGGCAGAAGACAATTTGAGGCCTTGTTTTCTACCATCAGGTACAGGTAAAAGTAGCATAATCAACCTAAAAATTAAAATGAAAGCCCACACATATTCACCTTTGCTTTTGTACGCCTGCCTGGCTTTTGTCTTTGTAAGCCTATGTCAGCCCTTTCTTACTGCTCAGACCAATGTCAACGTGAGTGGTCTGGTGATCCAGGCCAATTCCAATAGCATCATTGATACCACGAATTGGGAAAATGATGGTTGGAAGCTCTTGTATGAACCTGCTGCCTCTACTCCAGCTGAGGCTGAACTGAAATTTGATCCGCTGGACTTTTCCGCAGATAATGCCGTGACGCTCTGGTTAGGGTATACTTTTCACTCGGCCGGGTCCGGAAGTGTGTATGTGTCAGTCAGTACTGACAACATCAATTTTACCACGGCTTATGTTTCTTCGGCCGGTTTTCCCGGAGGAACCATGGTGCCGGTTGATCTTAGCCCCTGGGCTGCCAATCAACCAACGGTATACATCCGGACTGGCTGGATGGGGGCAATTTCCGGTGAAGAACTGGAGGTAGAGGTGTTTAACCCTGAAGGTGGAGGAGAAGAAGATGAATTTGACCTCGTCTTCATGGACACTGGAAATGGCAAACTTCCGATTGATCAGTGTGTCAATGTTTTTACCAAAGGATTACACACGAATCAGTCAGAACATATCCATTTTACCTTTCTGAATACCACCACGAAATTGATTGAGGTGGAGTCTTTTGAGATTCGCATTGGCAATCAAATGATTGGGAGTGCATCATTGATTCAATCTCAATGGTTCGTCCGACCGGCAAATGGTAGCAGTGCAATATTGCAAAACGTAGCTTACAGTGGTAGCAGTATTGCTCCTCCTGTTCCGGTCAATCCCGGAGACAGTCTTCGATTAGAAATTGACCTTGATCTGGCGTTTTTCTCCTCCTTGCCAGAATCCTCAGACCTGAGTGTTCGCATCGACTATCTTCTGGACGGAGTGCCTTTATCACTTAATCCTACGTATCCGGTCAATCTCAAGCCCTGCAAAAGTGGAGATTTGACATTGAGCGTTGATCCTCTGCCCTTCACAGGACGGGACGGATACATTCGGACGCAAGGCACCGTGGGTACAGGAGGGCAGAAAGTTGTCCTGAAAGCTGGTACCTATGTTCGACTGTCTCCAGGATTCCATGCGGAAAGCAATGTCTGTGAAGGTTTGCATGCCTTTACCGAAGTGTGCGAGGCGGAAGAAGAGGCGGAAGAGAATGAGGACCAGGACATCAAAAGTTTTGGACGACAAGCTCTTTCACCAACAAGAGAAGATGCATTGTGGCGCGTCGGGCCAAATCCTTCAAATGAATTCTTTGATGTGATCCTGGATTTCCAGGCAGATTCTCTCGTGGAAGTGATCCTTCGGGACCTGACTGGCCGTTTGGTTCAAACCCATCAACCCACAAAAATGAAAGAAGGCGGGCAAGTTCGCTTTCGTGTTCTTACCAAAGATCTCCCTTCGGGAGTCTATCTCTGCCAGCTTAAGGTGGCAGATCATATCCTGAGTCAGAAAGTCATGGTTCGCCACTGATTTTCTGCCTGGCCTCACAGGGTGGACCTGCGACTGGGCATGCTGGCAATGTGAATCCACATGTTTTATCTCAATCCATTCTGTAACATGAAATCTTACATTCATGCAGGAGGAGCACAACCTGCAATGAGGCTGCTGATCCTCCTGTTTTTACTCACCATGCTGTTTCGCGCTCAGGCGCAGGAAGACAGCACCGACTGGCGTGAAATGATCACCGATCCAACCGCCAATTTTTATGAAGTGCAAGCCGCGGCTGATGCCTGGTTTGCCGCGCATCCGGATGAAAAGGATCAGCCCGGTAAAGGCTACAAAGACTTTAAGCGCTGGGAAAACTTTTGGAACGATCGTGTCCACGATGAAGGCGGTCTCAAAACCGGGGATATGACCTATGCCAGCAAAGCGATGGCTTCTTATCTGGCGGATCCCATTTGTACGGATCAATTGCCGCCTTCCGAATGGTCTGCTTTAGGGCCTTTTTCACAGGCCAGACAAGTGATGGGCATCATTACCGCTCTCTGGGTAGATCCGAATGATCAGGATCACGTCCTGGCCGGCAGCAATTCGGGCGGTCTGTTTGAGTCTTTTGATGCAACGACAGCAGCCCCGACCTGGGCCAATATCTCCGAGGCAGGCCGCCTGCCTGCCATGGGCATTCGCAAGATCATTGTTCAGCAGGATGGCAATACGGAGACGATTTTCGTTGCAACCGGCCAGAATACCTATGCGCGTAGTTATGGGATCGGATTGGTGAAACTGGTGCGGCCGATTGGCGGAGCGGTCGGAAACTGGCAGTCGACAAAC
>JBCBZF010001287.1:0-1673 GCA_039815525.1 Bacteroidota bacterium
ATAGCGACGACCGATCTCCTGCAATTGCGCATTGCCGCGCAGTTTGCCCTGGCCGATCGGGCAGTATGCCGTCAGAAGAATATCATGCTGCCGCAGTTTATTCAACAGAATCTGCTGATCGAGCAAGGCGTGGTATTCTACCTGATTGACCACCGGCACCACACCATGATCGATACAACGCTGTATCAGGTGGGTTGGGAAATTGCTCACCCCAATATGCCTGGTTTTCCCTCCATCTTCCAACCTTTTTAATGCATCCAGGCTCTTTTCCAGTGGAAAAGAAGGATTGGGCCAGTGGATGAGCAGCAGATCGACATAATCAGTACGGAGTTTCCGTAAACTATCTTCCGCTGCATCCAGGATACTATTGTAATCCAACTCAGTGTACCAGACTTTGGTGGTCAGGAAAATATCTTCCCGTGTAACTGAACTGTTTTGCAGAGCTTGTCCAACCGCTTCTTCATTTTCATACATGCGAGCTGTATCGATGTGACGATAGCCAATGCCCAAAGCAGAATCAACTGCATTGATGGCTTTTTCGCCCTGAAGCTTAAATGTGCCCAGGCCAAGGGCAGGGATATTTTGTCCGTTGCGGGTGTAATAGATCATATTTTGAATTTGAAGAAAGAAAATTACGAAGACGATCAGGCTTTCAAAAGATTAAGCGGATCAGAATTCATCGATCAGCCAGAATAAATGAACATTAGCCCAACAGAACATGAAATCAAATCAGGAACATCCAGACATTTTTATCAGTTGGCCCAACGAAGACTTTCATCTGTATAAACGGAAGCTCTCATTTCAGAAAAAACTAGACATCAAAGGACTGAGCAGCATTTCAGACCCAATGCTGTTACCAATTGGATACCATGCCCTTGATAAGCGAACCAAAGCGGTATCTCCACAATGGAAAAAGCTCATTCATGAGGGATTAGGGTTTAGCCTGCTTGACCTGATGGTCAAAAAACAGCTCAATGTTTTGCATTATACAGGCGAAGCATCCTATCTCAATGGGCTTGGGACCTTCGATTCTGAGTTATTTCAAGTGGAACCACTCATTTTACGTGCTGAGGTCAAAAATATGTCTGCCCGACTTCTTGAAAGCATCATCGCTCATCCGCCTCACACAGATCAGACAAAGAGTTGGGACAAAGCCCTGAAGTTATTCGTGAAGAACATTTTTGATAGCCATCGAAAATTTTCACATCCTCATCGGGAGTTTGTGCTACGAATGCTCCCAAAGAACCCAAACCAGGCAAGTTGGTTATCCATCCATCAGGCAGAAACTTTGTGGGGGATCTTTGCCCGCCCAATCATCACCGTAGCTCCGCAACACGAACAAGAAGTCAAAAGCCAATATCAGGAGGCAAAATCATTGCTCGAAGCATACCGCAATAGGGAGCCGGCTTTCGATCGTTTTTACCAGTCAAATTGTAAAAAAGTCGATCAGATCATCAATAATTGGAAGAAAACAGAAAACCATAAAGGTAAGAGAAGAAGGAAAAATACACGGATAGCAGAATTTGCTAGGTGAGGAATGATCCGGAGCTCCCCCTTCATGTATCTCAGCCAGGCCATTTATCCTCAAACGAAAGTGGTTTGGGGATTTCTCTTTTCCCCGAATCACTGATTTTGAGGGTATGCCGAAAAGAGAAATGTGTTAATTTTCCCAA
>JBCBZF010000017.1:0-19935 GCA_039815525.1 Bacteroidota bacterium
GAATGACCACCTCCGGCATAGCAATTCATGGACTCAATTTCTTCTATCAAGGCATCCCACAACATGGATTGCTCGTCCTCCAAGAGAGACTGCGCAAACTGAAGGCTAAACCTGAATTCAGTTGATTCCAAATGCTTATGACTTTTCTCCGAAGTACTGGACAAACAATCGGTCTAAACGTGCCGCAGGATCGATACAAAGGCCAGGATGTACCTGCGAGCTTTGGATGATACTGGATCGCACCGCCGTCAGCCATCTAAAACGCCCGGGCGGATCTAGTGCGCCGATTTTCCCTCCCATGGTACCTCCTTCACAAATTTTTTCCCAGCCGCCAAGATAGCTTCTGAGCAGATCCATATCAGTTTCCGGTGCAAAAGCCCGGATGCGGGCTTCATCTATATGCAGCCGCATGCCCACAAACTTCTTTCGCTTACAAAAGAGAATGACCCCCAGATTGATGAACTCTTGGCGCTCAACCCGTGGCACATAGCGAATGACCGCATACTCAAATATGTGCTTGTCTGGCATCACTGGCTTCTTTGGTAAGTTCATCGATCATGGACAGGCGCTGGCTGAGAAAGTCGCCATACACTTGCCGCTTTTCCACTGGCGTAGCAGGATTCCCTTCCTCTTCCAGAAAATCATCCGGGATGATGTTGAGAATATTGTCGATGTCCTGTCGACTGATGTTTTTTGCAATAAAAGCAGCTGCTTCCGCCAGTTGACCTGCTTCTCCGAGGAGAACATGGTCTTTGATCGCCGGGAAGCTTCGCTGAGCATGTTTTTCCCAATTCTGCCAGGCATGGTGAAAATACAGACTGGCACCATGATCAATCAGCCAAAGCTCGCCTTTCCAGTTGAGGAGATTGGTGTTGCGGTGGGTGCGGTCTACATTGGTGATCAGGCTGTCTAGGAGGACGACTTTTGAAGCGCTGAGTGGATCCGTAATGGGCACCAATGGATCATAGTTGATGGCCCCTTCCAGATAATGCAGGCCGAGGTTGAGTCCGACACTGAAGCGGAGCAAGTCTTGTATTTCCTCATCTGGTTCGGTTTTGCTAAAGGAGTCATCCAGATTCATGAATACCAACTCTGGTACTTTTAGACCCATCATACGGGCCAGTTCACCTCCGATAATCTCTGCAATCAGGGCCTTTTTCCCCTGACCGGCTCCCCGAAATTTGAGCACATAGAAAAAATCGTCATCCGCTTCCACGATGGCAGGTAGTGAGCCACCTTCGCGCAAAGGCGTCACGTACCGGATCACATCCACCGTCCGCAATTCTGGTTGATTCATGGAGGGAAGGTAATGTTTTGGAGGCAAATCCCCAGCAGAAATAGCGTTTTCTGGGGAATGAAGTAGCTTTCCAGGTGCAATTACTTAATCTGATTCATGCGCTGCTGATAGCGTTTCGCAAGGAGATGTCCGGCATATTCGACCTTGTCGTGCAAAGAAATAGCGCCCGGAAATGGAGGTGGTAGATTGTCCATGTTAGCATCGTCGTACTCAATTTCGAGTATCCACATTTTCTCCGTCCCAATAACAATTTCATCAACCCCCATATCCATTCCTTCATCTCGTTTAAGGGAAAAACGTTTCTTTCGCAGTTGATCTCCCGGCAAAATCGAAAAGAGATTATATTCGGCTTCTGACAAATAGATGGTTGAGATCCACTGGGAATTAGGCTCAGGAAGCGGAATTTTTTTGCTGAGTTTAAAAATGGTCTGATGTTCAGAAATGGTTTTTCTGAGTCGCATTCTGCTGCCATTCAGGTAGAGGTCATGAATGCTTTTGCAGGGAAACTGCTCGAGATCGTCCGGTGGTGCTGGCAGTAAAAAGCGTAGCTCCTGTTCTCTTTTGGCATATTTCCAGGTTTTGCTTGGCGGAATGGGCGCGAAATAATTCTCCATATCTGGCATTCACTCAGAGATTGATGGTGATGGGGAATGTGTGATGGCCTGAGTCCAATGCCAGTCTCAGCTTTTTCCCAGTTTCAGTGCTTCGCCTACCGGTAAAATGGCCAGATGATCGATTTTGACCAGTTTTTTGAGAAGCTTGTCGAGGTAGCTTGACCGAATTGGTCCCCAACCTTCATCATCGACGCCATGCAGATTAAGGATCAGCCAACCACCTGGTCCTTTCAAAAACTGATTGATTTCTTTGTCAACCCGTTTGTCCCCAAAGTCGGGCCCGAAAGACCATGCGCCGAGTCGTTCCGGCTCAGTCGCAGTTGGGATCATGTTGAGGCGCGTATCTTCCAGCACCAGCCAGGCACCAGTACGGACGGCGGCGGTTCGTTTGAGGGTATAGGCATCAAGCTCTGGCGTAGAGGCGAGAAATGCACAGTTGTATACCGCTTCGGACGCTTTGTATCCGTCCAAATTTTCTTCAAAATAATCCAGACAACGATCAATGTTTTCCTTTGCTTTAGACAAAGGCACCTTGGTGAGATTGAGATGTTCCCAGGTGTGTGGCATCACTTCATGGCCGCGGCCTTTGAGCTTATTCCAATCATTGAAATCACCCAGCAATTCAGGCAAGATCCAATCATCTATCTTTTTGAAGTCAGGAAAATGTCCACGGGCGATTACATTGAAACAAGCTTTCAGGCCGTAGTTCTCGTGGATCTCAGCCACTTTGTAAAATGATTTTTTGAAGCCATCGTCAAAGCTGAGGCTGAGAATGTGGGTGGTTTTGGCATCGAACCATTGAGAGGGTAAGCCCAACGCCATACTGGCCATGGCCGTATCTTGGAGGAATTTTCGTCTTTTCATCGGTGGGTGATTTAAGATAAAGACCTTGACTGGAGGCCATGAGATGCAAACATGCAGCGATTTTATCTCCTAAACTGTGACAATCAGTCCTTGATTGGCCGGAATCTTTCCTGCACACACGTCAGCATGAATCGCTGCCAATTCTTCCAATCCATTGACATCCCGAAATTGGAGCCATTGGCTGGTGTGTCCGGCAGAAGCGGCTAAAAACCTTTGGGTCCGCTTCTCATATTCCGGATAACCCCAGTCTTTGATTCTTTTCTGGATGATCATGGGGGCAAAAAACAATTCGGATTTTTGCTTCAACTCAGGGCTTGCTTCTCCTCCTGCGGTCCAGTGGGTGATGCCGACATTGATTGAGTGAAGAAAGTTTGTCCCCAAATGATCAAAAAGGCTTTTCTGAACCTTTCGATTACCGGCCATATCTACCATGACAGTCGGAATCGTCGGATCTAAGGTATGGATCTCCTCGTAGGTATGAACATGCTGATACAGCCCTGTCTCCCGGACTGCAGCAAGGTTGCGGGTAGAAGTCAGTCCGATAACTTCAGCTGAGTTTTCATCCTGTTGCAAGGCAAATGCAAGGCCGGTGCTGGTTTTACTGGATGCGCTGAGTATGATCACGCGCTTTGCACCAAACCAATTTTTATCCTGTAAATGATCCCAGATAAAGTATGCGGTTATGTGTAATGGGGCCAGGAGCATCCTTGCTTTGTCATGGGCTGGATCATAATGCGGTTCTGCCTGAACACGGCTGTAAAAGTTGTAGCCAGCCGGAAGAACCTGACGATGGGGAGATGCCTCAAGGAAGCGATGAGGCTTGATGTTTTGCGGCATCATGATCAGAGAGGTAGCAGGCGGGAAATAGCCATAAAATCTTTCCCCAACAGAAATCTCCGGATGATGTGATGCTATGACTTTGGCAAAGCCCCAAACCGGCAGTATGCCCCATTCTCCGTCCTGGTCATCTACGGGAGGGAAAAACTGCCAATACCCGAGACGGTCCCCAGCGACACCATAGGTGATGTTGTTGGCTGTATAGGCAAAAGCTTCAATGGACACTTTGATCTGGCCTTCAGTGAGTCTACCACTTGCGGGTAGATGGACAAGGCGACTTTCAGTCAGATTGGTTTTGTGAACCTGAAATTGGGACATGGGATCGACTATTATGTGGTTTGTTTGTCTAGTTGGGCGATGAATTGCTGTAGCTTCATCATGGCGGGCATGACATTGGCTCGAATGCGGTTCATGATGGCAAGCTTGGCGGGATCTTCTTTGGCCTTTGCGGTGAGTTGACTAAACCCATCCAGGCGGTTGTTGCGAAGCCATTGCCGGAGATTTTTATTCTGTCCCCAATTATATTGATTGGTCATGAAGACTGCCAGGGCCCTGATCCAATCGGTGTCGTGATTGGGCAGAGGCACCACTTTGCAAAGCTCATTCTTCTGTTTCTCATCCTCAAAAGTCGCTTCGATATGGGCGACAAAGGCCGCACTGAAAACAGGTTGGTAGGAACGGACAGTTTGGGGCGTAATCAGATTGCCTGCAAAGATGGGTTTCATGTCCAGATTGGTGATGGCAGAGGCAGAGCAATCCACATGAATCCGTTCGGCGGAGGTCGGGATTTCGCCTTTTTCCAACACAATCCGATCCGACTCGATGCGCTGAACCCGCCCCAGACGGATAACGTTTTTGATGCGCCGCAATTCGGCCAGTTCCAGTTGACTGATGGTCGCGCCATGGAACATGGTAGGTTTTACAGTTTGATCAATCCTGATGAGTACACCCGCATTTTCCAGCCGATCAAACAGGTCCTCAATCGAAGAAGCCTGGGCCACCGCTTCAAACTGCGCTGCCTGGCCGCCAATTGAATCGGCAAAGAATTCCGGGCTGGGTTGGGTATTTTTCCGATCAATCAACCAGGCATCCCGAGACACAATCCACTGAATTTGATCCGGATCAATCCCTTGCTCCAATAACCAGATGCAGGCATCAATCCCGGTTTTTCCCCCACCAATGATCACAAAAGCCTCCGGGGGTTGCTGGACTTTAGGTAAATCATTCAATGGCATGAAGTGGACCCCTTCCGCAATGCTGAAATTGGGTGTGTGTGTGGATGGAACCGAGGTCTTAAGATAGGTCGCATCCACTGTTTTTTTCCGCACCTGTACCTGATAGCTTTTTCCATGTAAATCCGAAACAAAGCGTCCTTCTCCCTGATAGGTACATTTGGGAAAATAGCGCAGACGGCCAGTCGGCAAAAAATGATGCCGCATCACTTCATCAAAGTAAGCGCAGATTTCAGCACCGCTGGCCAGTTCGCCCAAGCCTTTGTTTAAGCCTTCCTGGTCAATGCGGCCCTTACTCAGTTCAAGGGAACTAACGCCATAATAGGCCGACGGCTGATGGAGGGTGACAAAAGGATAGGCGACGTTCCAGTGTCCACCAGCTTTGGCATATTGGTCAACCATGATGATGTCTGCATCGGTCTCGGTCAGGATGACATCGGCAAATGCCATCCCCACCGCACCACTGCCAACGATCAGGTAGTCGGTCTCAAGGGTTTGAGAATTCATCTTGATAGGGGTCGTGAGAGTAGAGCGTTTGGATGATTCATATTAACCCAATCCCTTTTCTCTTGCAAAAAAGTTTTTGCTTTGAAAGCTTATGACGCGAGCTGACTGAGGCGTAGATAAAAGTTTGTCGCATCTGCCCGATCCGGCAGACCTGCTACTTGTCCGTCTCCCAATTCCATGATCATCCACTCTCCGCTTTCTTTCAAGGCAACATCCATGGTGAAAAAATGACTTTGGACCTGATTGGCAATAGAGGCGAAGGGGGCAAAGTCTGGTAATTCTGCTGCATATTCTCCTTCCTCCCAATATGGATAGGCTGCGAGTATGTTTCCCCGAAAGAAAAATAACCGATACTCCCTGGTCAACGGCATGCCGCTTTGTGAATGCTCCGTCAGATATTGGAGCTTTTCGAATCGTCTGAACACCAAGCCTTCATTGAGGCTGTTGCCACGTAGTTCGAGAAAATGTGAGACGATACGTTTGACGTTTTCATGATCGGTCGCATCGGGAATAAAGCAGGCCGTATCCCAATGATGCTTCTCGGATTTGACGTAATCTTTGACGATGATGGGAGACTGCCCAAATTGATCGGTGAGGGAAAAAATCTTGTTCCAGTCCGCTTCTCCATCCAGTGGTAGCCAATGGGTTTCTGGACTGAGAGACTGAATATGGGCAAAAGATTCTGGCAAATAATGACAGTGCTGATAGGCCGGCGGATCATTGATGAGCGTAATGTTACGACTCTGAAAAGCTTCGGCCAGATTGCGATATTGTTCCGGGCGCAGCATCCAGCCCCGGTACAGACCAATGCTTGGTTTTTCCTGTTGCGGGACATATCGTAGTGCCTTGCGAAGGTCGCCTTCTTCCAGGGCTTCAAAACTGATCAATGCAGTTGACAAACCAGCAGCCAGGGCGGCTTCTTTTTCGGCCTCATAATCTGGCTCAATCACTTGATGGTCAAGAACACTGTCGCAATAGATGATGATCATGGTGTATGCATTTGCAGTCAAATTTCTCCAATAATAGGAGTTGATGCAACTGCCAGACTCAGCCTTCTTTGGAAAAGTATTCGCCCGGGGTGCTGCCCATGAGTTTTTTGAAGGACTTATGAAAGGTTGCCTTAGAGTGAAAACCAGCTTCCTGGGCCAGGCCGAAAAGGGTCAGCTGACTGGCTTGATCCGTTTTGGCGAGCGCCACAAACTCTTTGATCCGGTAGTAATTGACAAACTCAAAGAAGTTCATCCCAATCCGTTCATTCAGCAAGCGTGCGATATCAGGATTGCTGATGCCCATCATATCCGCCAGTTCGGATTTGAGCAGTTTACGGTTCAGATACGGTTTTTTCCTGATCATCAGTTCCTCTAACTCTCTTTGTAATCGGTCGAGATCTTTACTCGAAAGTCTTGATTGAAGGTATTTTTTCGATTGTACTGCTGATTGAACCCGAAACAGTTCTGGCTCTGTCATTCCGTACCAGGCAATGAAGAGAATGATGAAGGAAATGCCCAGCCAGATGATTTGACGGGCGGTTCGATCAATGAATTGGTCGGTGAAAAGACTGAGCAAATAGAGACTGACCCAGGCAAAGAGGCAAAGACCAATTGCGATCAGAAAGTGAAGGAAGAAGCGGCTTTTTACCCGATAGCTGATTTCCTGATCTAATTCCCGTCAAACCTTGAGAAACACAGACAGGCTGAAGGCCCAGTAAGTGATGTTGACCACCAAAGCTGTCCCCAGTAGCAAACTGACCATGCGAAACAGCTCCCCACTTTTCACCCGGGCATTGATTGCTGCATCTGACAAAAGGATGTAACCAAAAAGAATGACGAGGATGTAGAGAATACCGGGGATGTAATGGAGCAAATGACGCCACTGAAAGTTTCTGTGTTGCAATGAGGATTTCGTGAAGAGGTAAACGGTCGGGCCGAAGAAGAGGGTCGCAAACTCAGAAACGGCAATGAAACGATAGCTTTTGCCCCAAATCTCAGAGGTATAGATAACCCGTCCCGTCAGCCCGATCAGCAGGACTGCCACAAAAATGACGGTGTAGACATTGATGTTGCGACGATTTTTGGGCGAAAAGGCGTAGAGCAACAACAGGAAAAGGCTTTGAAAAAAGCCGAAATAGACCACTTGGTTGAGGAAATCATTCATAGGCATAAAATGGGCTGCCCGGATGTCAGGCAGCCCTCACTAACACTCACTGAATGTGAAATTGATTGATTTGCTGCATCGCAGCCCGGTCGATTCTTGCACTTTTCGCATCAAAGTCTGAAAAAGCAGCTTCGCTGTCCCACTCGGTGATGATCAATACATCCGGCTGATAGGTATATCCGAAAGGCGAGACACCATCTTCAAGCTTCACAATGATGCGACCGCCTTGCTTGCGAACCGCTTTCTTCCATTGTTCCATGTAGGTTTGAATCTCCTGGTCTTTTCTGCCCCAAAAAGCGGTGCTGACATTGTACTTCTCCAGATTCACACTAAAGTCCAGATCTTCTTTCAGGTCAAAATAGGTCATGGCAAAAGTCGACCAGATATTGCGCCTCTGCTGATGGAAATCTTCGAATGTCTGTTCGATGCTTGTCATACCTTGTTCGCGGTGTTGCAGACTGTTCCAATAGCCAAATATCATGCTTCTGGGATGGTAGTTTCCCTGTGTGGGGGCGTCAGGTATGCTAAATCCCTTCAAACCGTGATAACCTTCTTTTTGCGCGACGGGGAAGATGTTTTTGAGATAAGTTTGCTGAGCATCCAGTTGGGCTTTCTTGGTGGTCAAAAAGATGATGTCAAAAACCTGACCTTTGGCGAACTGATATGTCCGGATTTGTTCATTCTGCGCAAAAGTGTCTTGGCAGAAACAAAAGAGAAGCAGAAAGAGAGGGAGACTGTACTTCATTGATTTGGCTGGTTAATGGGTTTGGCTCAAATCTAGAAGTAGGGTAGGTTGCTTGAAAAAAAGATGGGTTCAGATACGGTATTTGTACTGTTTTGAGGCTTTCAGAGGTATTTTGTAAAATGCCCTTACGAGCAACTAATCTGTCAACTGACTGATCCTGACTTTTTTCTTTTTGAGGCGGCTGTTGTTGAGAGACCGAATGAGTTGGGGTGCGAGCTTGATGGGAACAGCCACAAAGGCGCAGTCTGCCTTCAGCTCAATGACGCCTAGCTCGTCTTTCTTTAATCCACCTTGTTTGAAAAACAATCCGGCGATGTCTCCCTTGGAGATCTTATCTTTCCTTCCGCCGGAAACAAACAATGTGGTCCAGCTACTGCGTGGAGGGGTATGGCCTGGAGCCACGGATAATTCTGTGGCATCTTTGATAAAATCCGGTACAAAACCATTCTCCCACACCAGTAGATATGCTGTGCCTTCCCGATGCATCCGAGCCGTACGACCGTTTCGATGGGTGAATTCCTCCTTTTTGGGTGGCAGCTGATAATGGATGATGAAATCTAATTCCGGCACATCGATGCCACGGGCAGCAAGATCAGTGGCAAGCAAAATGCGATGGGTGCCATTTCGAAACATGATCAGAGAGCGCTCCCGATCCGTTTGTTCCAAGCCACCATGAAAAACCGTATGCTGAATGCCTTTTTTATCCAAAAACTCTGAGACAAAACGAATGCTGTCCTTGAAGTTGCAGAAAACAATGCCCCTTGCGTCTCCCAATTGTCCCAGCAGATCGGCCAGGCTGTTCAATTTGTCTTTATCAGGAGAAACAAGCGTGCGGACTTGAAGCCGATTGCTCTGGCCAGCCAGGAAGTTGAGACGTTTTGGTTGTTGGATTCCGACAAAGGCAGGAATCGGAACTTTTTGTGTGGCCGAAGTTAGAATCTTTTTCTGGAGCTGTTTGAGCGAGGCCACAATTTCCTGCATTTCGTCTTCAAAGCCGATTTCAAGAGATTTGTCAAACTCATCCAGGATGAGGGTCTTGATGCCCTCCGTCGCAATGTTTTCCCGGCGGATATGATCCGCTACCCGGCCAGGCGTCCCGATCAAAATCGCAGGCGGATGCTTCAACTCTATTTTGTCGCGTGTGCCAGAGCGTCCGCCATACACAGCATTGACTTTCAAGCCGGTTCCCATTTCACGGAGGACCTGCTCAATCTGAATAGCCAGCTCCCGGGAAGGCACCAGAATCAGAACCTGCACTTGTCGCTTCTCTGGATCAACGCTTTCGATGATCGGCAGTAAAAAAGCCACGGTTTTACCCGTACCGGTTGGGGAGAGGAGGACGATATCTGCGTGAGAGCGAATCGCTTCATGTGCCGCCAATTGCATCTCATTTAACGCGGTAATCCCCAGTTTTTGGAGCATCTGTTCTTTGCCCGGTCCAGTCATGGGGCAAAGGTAGCACTAAATGCCCGTTTCAAAACCATCAATGCTTTGACGGTTTTTCTTTTGCCAGTATTCCTGCACACCTTCTTCTCCCTTTTTGACCGCCCAATCCTGCAGGCGGGTTCTTTCTTCCTGGAAATCCATGAAAGGCACCGCAAATCCACAGGAGGTTTGCACCATTTCAATCTCAAGCTCAATGATTTGCCGCGCGCCTGGATTGGCTGGAAACTGATCAATGTATTGCGAGAATTCCTGATCTCGCTTGTGGTAAATCTTTGCCTGCCCATACAAACGCAGGATCATTGGATTGCCTTCAAAGGCACAAAACATGATCGTCATGCGCGGAAGTTTGAGCAGATGTGCCGCAGTTTCATTACCGCTGCCGGTCAGATTCAGCCAGATGACCTTGTTGGGCCCGATTACCCGCAAACTGTCCATTCCTTTGGGAGAGACATTGACACGGCCTTCTTCCGCGGCAGTTCCGACAAAGAAGATGTTCTGCGCCTGAATGAATTCGATCAGGCGGGGATTGAGTTCAGAGAGTTGCTTTCCCATAGGATATGTGGTTCAGGAGACCTGACTACTGGCTCCGGCGATGATTTGCCATTGATCACCAAATTGCTTCCAGATACGGAGGTAGCGAAAGCGCCCATCAATGATTTGTTCATTGAAGCTTCCCTGTACATGTGCGACGACACTGACACTGGCAACATTGTCAAAAATCTCAATGTCTGGCTTGTCAGCTTCCAGGGAAGATATCTGCATCTGACCAGATTGATAGGCAGCCAGATCCATGGCTTTCGTCATGATGACTCCGCCGGGAATCATAAATTGCAGATCGTCGTGAATCAGCTTGTCCAAAGTGGTCAGATCAGCCTGCAGCATGGCGTTCCGTAACTGCTCCTCTAGGTTGAGGATGCGCTCTTCAATCGGATTTGGCATGTGAAGGTTTACGGAAAATGTATCGTCCGGTTTGTCCCTAACACCAGAAATACTTCTTCGCTTCAAAATCAATGACTGCCGGTCCTCCGGTACAATCACCAATTTGTTCCAGGTCTTTATCAGATGCTTTTTCGGCCACAATCCATTTGCCAGATGAATGCTTAACGAGTAAGCCTCCATCCAAGACTTCTCCTTCCGGAATGCCCATCCCACTCCCACCGAGGTAGACAATTTCTATCTGATTCCCTTTGATGGTAACCTGAAGCTTTCCGCCATTTGACTGACCACCAGATTCCTCAGATGCGAAGTCATACGCATAGGTGCCGGAAGCAGGGATTTCGGATGAAACCTCCGGTACTGATGCAGTTGGGGTTTCAGGTTCGGCGATGGTGGTGGCTTCTGATGACGAGGGTGTGTTTGTACAGGCAAGGAGGAAACAGAGGAGGATGAATAATAGGTTCTTCATGAATGGATTGTGAAAATGCTAAGGGTAAATGGCTGATTTGATTTGGGAGGGAAATATAGGATAAAATACAAACGAAAAAAGGCCTTGCCGAAGCAAAGCCCTTTCACATATCTTTTAGATCGACCCTTATGGAAGGGTAGCTGTATGCGCTGCATCAGTGGCGGCACCAAAAGCTTCGATGATTGGATCGTAGATCAGAGAAGGCGCTACACCAAAGATGACCAACAGTGCTACCAGAATGGCGATACCCGCCACCGGTAGGGTATTGAAATTCAGATTGAAGCTGGGACGCTGATCATCGCTGTTGAAAAACATCAGGACGATCACCCGGATGTAATAATAGGCACCGACGACTGAGGTAAGAATACCGATGGTGGCCAGGAAGATCAGATTCTGGTCAATGGCCGTAATGAACACCTGGTATTTACTCATGAAGCCTGCCAGCGGGGGGATACCTGCCAGGGAGAAAAGGAAAACGGACAATGCCACCGCAAACATCGGGGCCGATTTGCCAAGTCCTCTCCAACTTTCCAGATTGGTATCTTCATGCTGCTGCTCAACCATTCCCACCATGCCAAATGCGCCAATGTTCATCAGGGTGTAAATGAACATATAGAAGATAATGGCTTGAAAGCCGATGGTCGCAGCACACAATCCCAGCAGCACATAGCCGGAGTGCGCAATACTGGAATAAGCCAGCATCCGTTTGATATTTTGTTGGCGAGCTGCAACGATGTTGCCATAGATCATGGTCAGCAAAGCCGCCAGTGCCAGCAGGGTTCCAATTTTTTCTACCTCTGGATTGGTGGTCAGACCTAATTTGTTGATGAACACGCCTAGAGCAACAAAGGCTGCCATTTTCGATCCCGTGGCCATGAAACCAGCCAGTGGGGTAGGAGTGCCTTCGTACACATCTGGTGTCCAACTGTGGAAAGGGAAGGCCGCCACCTTGAAAAGGAAGCCAATGATCACCAAACCAATGGCAGCGTAGAAGATTTGCTCATTGGCAAGCAGGCGGTCAAAGTTGGCGACAATGCCATCCAGATTGGTATAGCCAGTCAGGCCATAAATCAGCGCGATGCCAAACAACAAGAAGGCAGAAGCGAAAGATCCAAGTAGGAAGTATTTCAGACCAGACTCATTTGATCCTTTTTCCGTTTTGAAAAGAGCCGCAAAGATGTAGAGCGCCATCGACATGGTTTCCAATCCAATGAAGACCATGATCAGGTCATTGGCGTTGGCCATGAGCACCATGCCCAATACTGCGAAAATCAACAAGGCGTAGACATCATTGATCTCACGATCCAGTCGTGTGAGATAGTATTGCAGGAAAAAGAGTGTCAACAAACCAGAAAGGACCAGGAAGATATGTACCAGTGGCGCAATGCCACCGTTTTCCATCATACCAAAGAATACTGTTTGAGAACCTTCATGTGCAGTTGCCCAGGCCAGTATACAAGAAGCCGCCATGCCGATGGCAGCGGTCCAGGCCAAGGCACCTTTTTGTTTAAAAGCATCCAGCAACATCAAAGCCAGGCCAGTGATCAGGAGGATCAGCATGGGCAGGATGGCGCCGGTTGATTCAGAAAGTTGTTGAAGAAATTCTGGTCCGTTCATGTCCTTGAATCAGGTGTCGTTTGTGAAATCCAATTCTCAAGTCCCTCATGGTCAATGCCTTTGCGGAGAATTTGAATGCGATCCGTTTCGGCTTTGATGACCCAGGATGGGATGGGATTTCCCTCTGTTTCAGCAGCGGGTAAAAATAGGGTATAGTCCAATTGATTCAAAACTTCGGGATGAATATTTGCCATACGGTCAGGATTGGGCTGGCCGCTGAGATTGGCGCTGGTAGAGGCAATGGGACCTCCCAAACCTCGAATCAATTGCAGACTCAATGGATGGCGGGTAATCCGGATGCCAATGCTCCCACTTGGATGTGGTAAGTTAGGGGCTACACCTTTGGCCCTGGGATAAATCATTGTCAGGGGAACGTCGGGAAATTGCGCCACCAATTGTTCTGCCAACAAGGGAATATCCGATACATACTGATGGAGCATATCTGGTCCATTGACCAGCATCAAGAGCGGCTTTTCCGGGTCTCTGGCTTTGATTTTGTAAATCTTATCCACGGCTTCCGGCCGGGTCGCATCGCAGGCCAGACCGGGAATGGTATCGGTTGGATGAACGATGACGCCCCCTTTTTGCAGGACCGCGATTGCTTCTTGAACCTTTGATTGCATATCAGTCTCGCACAATGCGGCGGAACAATCTGCCCGCCTCGCTTTCAATGGCCAGCAAATATAGGCCCTTTGGCAAATCCAACAAGGAAAGCGTGCTTTCGGTTTGGCGAGCTACGGCTTTTTCAATGAGAATGCGGCCCTTTAAGTCGCGGAGAATAAGCCTTTCTATGGGGCTGCCAGATCGGATGCGGAGATGATGAGAAGTAGGATTGGGGAAGATGCTGAGGGAAATATCTTGGCGTGGCTCGGAATGGGTGAGAAGATGTGTGATGTCCAGGGTTCTACACCATCGGTCATTGGTCGGATCAGCATCGATCCGATGATTGGGGACCGAAACGTCTATGCAAAACTTCTGGATGGTGTCATATTGGGCGAGAGTTGAATTGTAAAGAATTAGCTGAAGGCAGTTCTCAAACACAATGTCCGTGGTCTGGCCTGGCATGAGTGGCGAAAACTGAAACGCTTTGACCAGAGGGGCCACGCTTGAATATGTCCCAAAGCAATTATACGTAAAGCTGCAGCTGCCTGAGTTAATGGATACCTGATCAATGGGGACCTGACCAGTGTTTTTCAACCTGAGTCGAATGGTGCGCCGAACCGCTGGTCGCCACTCATCGTTTGCCCAAAATGGATAGTATTTTTCAAATTCTTCCGAATCAAATATGACACTGTCGATACTCAAGTCAGGGTACAGAAAGTCACTTTGGCCAAGGAGTGAATACGTCTTGAAAAAGCTCTGGGAATAGGTGCGCATTTCCAATGCCAGCCAATCGGGGAATGAATCCTGGTATTGAATCCCTGAAATGACCAATCCATTTTCAGCTGGGAGAAATTGTTGAGGTATGTTATTGGATGGGATGTTGACAGCAAAAACCGGTTCAAAGAGCCATTGAGAACTTACTTTCCCAACATATTTATCAGTCAATACATATATCCCGCTATCCGTTTCTGCTACATCTCTGACCAACCCAAGTGCGGGAGGAATCCGGAATGTATCAATGGTTCCAAAGTTGACATCTAATCTGGACAAGGTTCGATCCTGAACCATCAGATAACTGCTGTCATTGATGGGAATTGCGTGCTGGATCGGGCGGCTGACATTGCGGAATTGCATGACCTGTCCACCCGAATCGGTCAGAACCAATCGCTCTGCGGTACTGATTAGCCAATTCTGATCGGTGGTTAATGCCAGATCGTGAATATGACTGTTTGAATAGGAGAACGTATCGATCGGACTGGCAATTGAGTCAAATAAATACAAAAATTGATTGATGCTGATGAGAAATCGATTGCTATCCAGGCGTATACTTTCTGACCTGCCCTGAACGGCGGTAGACAAGGTATCTCTGGAGAGAAGCGTACCGCTGGCGTTGATTTTTTGCAGATAAAAATTGTAGATGATCACGTCACACAGAAAAGCATCTTCCAATAGCAGGATCGCCCCTCCATCTCCCGATGGAAGCATGGCTCGGATTCGATGCTTATAGCCAATCGTGGTGGACCATACTTGATTTCCCAACGAGTCAAACTTCATGATGTGTGGGGTTGACTCGAATTCCTGGATGGCCCATATACCTGCTATATAGCTGTCAGGGCCAGATTGAACAGCATGATGAATGTGCGAGTTGTATCGAACCTGGAAACACTTTTCAAATTGTTGCGCCAGATTCCACTTCGTTGGTAAAATGGCCAGGACACAGCCTGCCAGCCAGAACCGAAAGAGTTGGTTTGTCTTCATATTTTCATGATTGGAGAGAAGGTGGGCAAAAAGATTGACTTATTCTACCCCAAGACTGTTGACAAATATTCTGAATGATGACACGATTTTAGGCAAATATTCCCCCCTAAAATTGGCTTCCCCCAAAAGCCTGTAACTTACGCTCCACAAACCCACAAACATGATTTCTTCCTTTTTTCGATATCTGATCATCCTGTTTTGCTTCTGCACGATCGGGCAGAAGCTATTGGGACAAGATCGCCTGCAAGCGCCCAAGATCGGTTATGCTTTCAGTGGAGGGGGCATCAAAGGCGTGGCGCACATTGGTGCACTGAAAGTCCTGGAAGAAGCCGGTCTGCATCCTGATTATATCGCTGGGACCAGTATGGGCAGTGTGATTGGGGGCTTGTATGCGATCGGCTATCGGACCGAGGAGTTGGAAGCACTGGTGCAGAAGTTGGACTGGGAGGCCTATTTCGGAGATGATGCACCGCGTACAGATCTCCCCATGTTGCACAAAGAGGCCACTGACACCTACCAACTCAGTTTTGCTGTCAAAGATGGCAAAGTGCAACTGCCCCGTGGCATCCTGGAAGGCCGCAACCTGGGGCTGTTACTGACCTATTTGACCCAACCTGTCCATGAAATCAGCGACTTCAATCAATTCACCATTCCTTTCCGCTGTCTGGCCACTGATCTGGAAAGTGGCGAAGGTATCGTCTTCCAATCTGGTAATCTTGCGCAGGCGATTCGTTCGAGCATTGGCATTCCGACGGTTTTTGAACCCTACGAGCAAAATAGCCGCCTGCTGATTGATGGGGGATTGGTGCGAAACCTACCCGTGACGGATGTCAGAGAAATGGGAGCGGAGGTGGTGATAGGACTGGATGTCGGCGCACCTTTGTACAAACAAGATGACATTACCTCCATCATTGAGGTGCTTGATCAGACCAGTAGTTTTCAGATCAATCGCGCCAATGAAATGCAACGAAAATTGGCTGATGTGGTTATTTCCCCCAACATTGATGGCATCAGTGCTTTTTCCTTCGAAGCAGTCGATACCTTACTGGCGCGTGGAGAAGCGGCAGCCAGAGCCGCTTTGCCACGTATCCGACAGTTGATGGATTCCCTGGGGATCAGAGAGCGACGCTTTATCAGAAATCGCCTTAACCGGCCGGAAGAATTGGAGATTACGGAGATTCAATTCTTAGGCTGCGAACCCTATGATCCCCAACTGTTGGAAGGTATCCTGCGCTTGAACACCAAAAAACCAGTTATACATACAGTATTGCTGGATCGAATGAAGCGCCTTTTTGCCAGTGGCTTTTTTGAAAGTCTGGACTACCGACTCCTTCGTCAGAAAAAAGGCTTTTTACTCCAAATCATCGGCCAACCCAAACGCAAAGATGAACTCCGGGTGGGCATCAATTATGACTCGAATTTTAAAGCGGGTTTGTTACTTGGTGCGACTTTCCGGGACCGTCTGTTTTCCCGCTCTGCTTTGTCCTTGGGTATCAGGGTGTCAGAATTTCCTTCGGCAAAAGTGGATTATTGGACCTTGAGCAATTCGCGTCTTGACCTTGGTCTGCGAACGCGCCTGGGCATCAATTTCTTCCCCGCTTTTTTGTACGAAGACAGTGAATTATCTGATCAATTCTTACAACGCCACGTCTTTGCAGAGGCCAGTATCTTCAACGGCATTCGGCATCGCTCCTTTTGGGAAATTGGGGCAGGAGGCGAAATCCTTTCCCAGGATCAGCGCTTTTCCATCAGTGGCCAGGCGGATGTCCTGCGTTTGTCTCAGTTCTACGTGCATGCCCAGTGGAAACGTGATACCTACGACCGAACGGCTTTCCCGGAGGATGGTTCTCTCATTGCGCTAAAAGGGAAACTTGCGCTTGCAGGTAATATTACCCAACGGACGGATAGCCTCAATACATCCGAATTATCAGGCAGTTCTTTTTTGACTTTGCACGCAGATAAAGTCTTTTCCCTGCATGATCGTCTGGCCCTGAAATGGTACAATCGGGCCGGTATTTCACAATATGATCAGAGCAACGTCCTGACCGTGCTCTTTCTGGGCCGGGATGTCCCCAATGAATCACAATACGTCGATTTTGCTGGTTTGGCCCACATGGAACAGCCAGCCACCCGGTTTGCCTTCAGCGGTTTGTTGTTGCAAAGTGAACCGATTGAAGACCTGATTTTTGTCTCTTTGAAAGCAAACGTAGGCTGGTTTGATGTGGAAGAAATTCAATTGGTGGAGAATGAATCGGTGGTTTTCCGGGCAGCAGAAAGTGGCGTATTGGCTGGGGTAGGCGCTGAAGTTGGGGCATTGATTCCGAGCTTTGGCCCGATCCTGATCTCGCCGGAATACAATCTGCGCAACAACAGTTTCAATCTATATCTTCGCCTTGGCTATGCTTTCTGAGAAAATAAATTTTGGGATATCCAGCAGAAGACACCAAATTGATCAAAGTTAAAAGGGACGCATGGACCGAATACCAGAAATCAGCAACCGCAAGCAGGAAATCCTCTCAGTCGCACAGAAACTCATCAGTCAGAAAGGCTATCTGGCGGCATCCATGCGTGATTTGGCTGAGGCGTTGAATATCAAGCCTGCTTCTTTGTACAGCCATTATCGTTCTAAAGATGAAATCCTCTGGGAGATTTCTATTCGTTGTGTGCATGTGTTCCATTCTCAGGTATTACCGCTGGTGGAGGCTGAGATGGATGTGGTGGAAAAGCTGGGGTTAATGTTGCGTAAGCATGCTGAAATGATCATCCAGAACATGGACGCGGCTGCCATTTTTCTACGCGAATGGAAACATTTGGAAGAGCCGCGTCGTGGCAAATTTGCCGAAGATACTTTCACCTATGAACAGGCATTCGCGGATGTGGTACAGCAAGGCATTGATCAGGGGGTTTTTCGTGCTGTAAAACCCAAATTTATCACAGCCAGTATGTTGTCTTCCATCAATTGGATTCACCAATGGTACCGCCCGGAAGGTTCCATGAACATGGAGCAGATTGGGGGACAGCTTTCGCAGTTTTCAATTCAGTCTCTTCTCAAACAGCCGACTTAAAAATCCAGCACCAGGCCCCGATGGGTCCGTCGATAGTTTTCCTTATCAAACTGATATAGCTGCGGCGCACGGTGGGCCACTCCCTTTTGCTTTTCTGGTAACTTTTCCAGGATTCCCATGCTAAGAATCTTCCTGCGGAAGTTTCTGCGATCCAATTCTTCACCCAAAATGGATTCATACAGACTACGAATCTGTGGTAGCGTAAACTTATGTGGCAGAAGCTCAAAGCTAATGGGTTCCAGTTTGGCTTTATCCTTCAGGTTGCGCAAAGCTGATTCCACAATTTCGTTGTGGTCAAAAGTCAATTCCGGGATACTGTCCACATCAAACCAGCGGACTTCGCTTACTTCCGGGCCATGGGTCAGATTGGGATAGGCATCCGGATTAATGAGAGCGGTGTAGCCAATGGTGATCAGGCGCTCAATTGGGAAGCGGTCCAGGCGGCCAAATACGCGAAATTGGTCCATATAAATATCGTCCAGACCCGTTGCTTCCAGCAGTATACGTTGAGCAGCATCATCGAGACTTTCTGCCCGTCCGATCCAGCCGCCCGGTAGTGCCCAGGTACCACGCTTCGGTTCAATGTCTCGTTTGACCAGCAAAATTTTCAGCCGGAAGTCGATGAACCCGAAGATGGTACAGTCGATGGTTAAAGAAGGGAGCGCGCCTTGAGGTGCGGTAAATGGCATAGTCTGTTTCGCTTAGTGAATGATGCCCTGGCCTTTGAGCCAGTCGGCTAAACGGTCCATCCAGGTACTGAAAACCGGGTTGTCAGGTGCCATGCCCAGGCCGTGACGTCCCTTTTGATAAATATGCATTTCTGCGGGTACCCCCGCTTTTCGCAGTGCAAGATAGTACATCACGCTGTTTTCTGGTGGGACGGCATTGTCTGCATCGGTGTGCACCAGAAAGGTGGGTGGGGTCAGTGAGCTTACTTGGTGTTCGCTGGAAAGCTGTGCCACCAATGTGGGATCAGGATCTGCTCCCAGGAGGTTTTTGCGTGAGCCGCGATGGGTCCAGGCTTCATTGAGCGAAATAACCGGATAGGCCAGCACGCTGAATGTTGGCCGGGAACTGTATCGCTCAACTGGATCTTGTGCATCCTTTCTCCCAGCATCAAAATGAGTGGAGGCGGTGGAAGCCAGATGGCCCCCCGCTGAAAAACCCATGATTCCCAGACGTTCCGGGTCAAGTTTCCATTCTTTGGCGTGGGCGCGAACCATTCTGATGGCACGCTGGGCATCGCCCAGCATGACTGGATGGCGATAAGCGTGCTGACCCAGTCGATACTGGAGGACAAAGGCATGAACCCCACGTTGGTTGAACCAGCGTGCGACATCATGTCCTTCATGTTGCATGGCCAGCATCCAATATCCTCCCCCCGGACAAATGACCACAGCCGGACTGTTGGCCGGAGCATCAGATGCGAGATGAACATAGAGGCGTGGCTGATCATGTTTGGCTTCTCCTTGCGCCATGGGGGCGCCCTCTGGCCACAATAGGAGAGAATCCTGTGCCATGAGAGCAGTTGCCGAAAGTGCCCAGAGTAGAAAAAATATTCTTAATGCGAATTGCATGATCTTCGAACGATGTATTGATAATTACGCATGATTCAAGGCCTATCCATCCTGTTTTTTTCGCCAGATACCGGACAGCACAGGAGGGTAATGCTCGACCGATTGATTGTATACATAGGTCCAGCACCATATAGCTAAGTCAGGCAGCCAGATTTGTGTCCGGATGAAAAGGGAGCTGACTTCATGTTCTGGACAGTAGCCTTCATATCGATCC
>JBCBZF010000991.1:0-2716 GCA_039815525.1 Bacteroidota bacterium
CAACATTTGGGAACTCCGCGATGTCATCGGACTGGAACAAGCATTCAGTGTGAAAAGTCTGGATGGACACATCCAAATGGCAGACTTATATGCGAATATTTCAGACTTAAAAGCGCCTTTAGGAGACTAAGGGTGCTTGGCAAAGATGAATGTCTGGAAAAGAAAAGCCTCCCGGCTTCACACCAGAAGGCTTCCTATTCTATGGTTCAGAATGCTCAGGCTTTTTCCACCCAATCATACTGATCTTCAATCTCACCTTGCTTGATGCCACTCAACTGAGAGGCCAGCCAGTTTCCAACCGCTCGCTCTGAGATCGGCGGCAGAACCAGATCTGACCCATTGAACCCGATACGGGCAATGTGGGAGATGGTCGCTGCGGTTCCCATACCAAAAGCTTCCTGTAGGGAACCATTGTGGTGGGCTTCGATGATTTCATAAATCGAAATCTGCCGCTCATCTACTTCGTAACCGTTATCGTGCAGGAGCTGCAGACAGCTATTGCGGGTAATGCCCGGCAGAATGGTTCCGGTCAGGTGTGGCAACACCACTTTGCCATTGATCACAAAGGCGATGTTCATGGTGCCACATTCTTCGATGTAGCGCAATTCTTTGGCATCCAGCCAGAGGACGTTGTGATATCCCTGGGCTTTGGCCAGTTTGTCGGGCAGCAGAGATGCAGCATAATTGCCAGCGGCTTTGGCACTACCCGTTCCGCCAACGGCAGCGCGGATGAATTCCCGACTGACCAGCAGATTGACAGGCTCTGTATAGTATGCGCCCACCGGACAGGTGAAAATCACCAGTTCATAGCTGTCAGAAGCCTTGACGCCGATATACTCATCCGTCGCAAAATAAAGCGGACGAATGTAAAGAGAGCCCTGCTCACCATCCGGAATCCAGTTTTGGTCCAGACGAATGAGTTCCTTCAGACCATTGATGAACAGATCTTCCGGAATTTCCGGCATACACAGGCGGGCACCAGAGCGATTGAGGCGCTTATGATTCTCTTTTGGGCGAAACAGTACCGGATCTCCCTGCGGATTGCGGTAGGCTTTCATGCCTTCAAACACAGACTGCCCATAATTGAGGGCCGACATACTCGGGTGCAAACTCAGCGCTTGATACGGAACAATTTCCGGCGTCTGCCATTGGCCATCCCTGTAGGAGGCCCGAAACATATGATCACTGAAGATTCGTCCAAACGGGATGTTGTCCATGTCGACCGTGTTGAGGCGGGACACGGGAACCGTTTCGATGTGAATCGTAGAACTTGCAACCTGCATATCAGCCATATTGATTGTTGATTTGAGGATGAAACAATGGATTTTGTGTAGTTAGTCTATTTAATCAACCCATAAAGAGCGGTCGTAATCTTTGCCCTTATACTTGAGGACAATTTTATAGCGTTCGCCGATCTTAAGAGGTTTTTTGGGAATGCGAATATAATCAGACCCAACCCGATCTGTGACTTTGCCCTTGATCCAGAGCTTTTCGTCGTCTTTGTCAAATAAGTGCAATTCCACGAAGCCTGGCATGGTGATTTCGTAAATGATCTCTACATACTCAGCTTTGGATGTGGTGCTGTTGATATACAGACGGGGTTCCACAGAAGCGGTATCTGCATTGAGCAGATGAGGGATGAACAGACTGACCAGCATAAAGATAGTCAGGAAAAAAGCCTGTTTTTTGCGCATAAAACTTGTTTTTGGTGTGGACAGCTAAGCTTTGGTGGGCTTATCTGTCGCATCAATGGGTGAAAGCAAGGCATTGTCTTTGCACCAGCGAAGGATCTTTTCAGTCGCGCCACTTCGCTCTGCCACGAATTGCTTATTCATACGCCCAATCGAGTGGCGAAGTTCCGCTGAATTCAGGAGTTTCGCAAGTGTTTCCCGCAATGCATCTAAGCTGGAAAACGAAAAAGCACCTCCGGCCAGTATCATTTCACCTGCTTCCGGAAACTTTTTGTGTTGGGGCCCAAATAAAACCGGACAGCCAAATACGGCCGCCTCTAATATATTGTGTAGTCCGCTGCCCCATGCCCCACCGACATAGGTGACATCCGCATAGCCATACAGGCGCGAAAGCATCCCAATATTGTCAATCCAGAGGATGCGATGCTGCGCAGTCAACTGATCGATTTGGGAAAAAAGCAGACTTTCTGCGGGATATTGACGTATCCATTGCTGCATGCGGGCTGGCTCAATCTGATGTGGTGCCAGAATCAGACAAATATCATGCTGTTCTTTCAATTGATCCCAGGCCGCAAAAAGCAATTTCTCCCCCTGCGGCCAGGTGCTGCCCCCCATGAGGCAGAGCCTTTTTCCCTTGAATGCGTCAATCTCAGGAATGGCGACAAAATCATTGGCGTTGCTGCTTACCCGATCATATCGCGTGTCTGAAACTTGCGTGCTGTGGCTTTTTGGAGAAAAACGTGCCAGAATGTCTTTGGTCTGATCATCCTGGGTGAAAATGTGGGTCAGAGAGGCAAAGGTCTTTCGATACAATGGGGCCAGCAGGCTTTTG
The DNA here is from genome assembly GCA_039815525.1 of Bacteroidota bacterium. Taxonomy (GTDB): domain Bacteria; phylum Bacteroidota; class Bacteroidia; order J057; family J057; genus JBCAWW01. Next base: position 2,524 of record JBCBZF010000991.1, read on the forward strand.
ACAAAAGGACTATCCGCATCAAAACGCGCCGAGATCAGGATGGTGGGGATGGTGTGGGCAAAGAGCGCGTTGAGGTGGTTGAGCCAAAGGTCATATTTGACAAAACAAGCCCAGTCTGGTTGAAGGATGTCGATCAGACGGCGTGCATTGGCCGGGGTATCAAGGGGTAGGTAAAAGACATAGTCAGCCCTCG
>JBCBZF010000496.1:0-5243 GCA_039815525.1 Bacteroidota bacterium
AGGGTAATCAGAAAGGTAAACAACACCAGGGCCAGCTTGGTATTGTCAAAATAGATTCGTGGCCGGTTAACTGCCAGGTATACCAAAAGAAGAGCCGTGATCAGCGTAATGACCAAAAACTGGCTGAGAAAAAGCAGAAAACCACTGGCATCTCCTTCCCGCAGTCTTTGCTCTGCAATCAAAGATTCAATTTTTCGGGCCGTTTCGGCGCTGATTTCAGATCCCTTTGAGACGATCAATTCATTCTCCTTTACCCTTCCTTCCGTGGGGGAAACCAATGAGACCTGAGACGCCCGGGCTTTTTGGGTGCGAGCCGGATCGTATACGAGATTGCTTTTGAGATCTTCCTGAAATGTTTTGCGTAAAAAAGCTGCTGCCGGATCATCACGGGCGAGTTTTTCGGCCAGCCATTTGTCCAGTTCAGTTGCCTGAACCAATAGCTCGTCCCGCCCGACACGCTGTTCCTCCGCAGCTCTGGTCAACACCTGAATAAAGTTTCCAATCGAATCGACTGGAATGGTGAGATAGCCTGGATCATAGGCGTCTGCAATCAATTGACGAATCTGGGATGCCAATTTGATTTTATAGCCGTCTACGCTGGGAAAAGCATCTGGGTTCAAGCCGGGAAATTGTCCAGCGAGATACTGCTCATTGATGGTATTGGCTTTTTTTGATTCCTTTTCTCTTTTGGCTTCCTGATATTGTTTCAGGCGGACCACAAATGACTGCATACGATTGAGCAGCACGCGATTGGAATACTGGATATTGGTCGAATCAGGCACAAAAATCCGGGGAATACTGGCTCTCACCCGTTCTTTTTCCTGCTCGATTTCAGCAGCACTTCGATAGATCGAGAATTCAAAAGGCGCTTTCAGGGTTTTGTGCCGCCAGGGCTGCCCGACTACATACTGAAGATTGAGCCGGTAGGCTCGTGGTGCCATCAGCGTAACCAGAAGCAAAAAGCCGACAATCTGCCCCATTCGGATAAAAAATTTCCGATCTCGCAGACGTCTTTGGGTAAAAGTCGTGATCCAACGCTTCATATCAGCCATTGGTGCAATAATACGACAGTTTCAGCAATTCAGCCAGTGCATCAAAGCGGCCCTCTGATCCGCCAATTGCCAGATCTAGAGGGCCTGCAAAAACAAACGATGTTTTAAGCTGTCTGATTGACCACTCCCATCTCAGGTCTGGTCAACACGCAGACGACTAATGCACAATCAGCAGTTGTTGGCTTTGAAATGATACTCCCGACAAACGGACCAGGTATTGCCCTGCGGACAAAGCTCTCATTTTGATCGGCAATTCGTGCCTTCCAGCTGGGAAAGTTTGTTCACCAAGCGGCTCCGCGAGCTTCTGTCCAGTCAGACTCCAAATTTCTATCCGTATAGTCTGCGCCTCTGTCAATTGAAAAGAGAGTGTTGCCCTGTTCTGAGCTGGATTCGGATAGATGCTCATTTCCGCAGGGTTTTCAAGCATGATACGCGCCACACTGCCACAACTTGTGCCCCCGACCAATTCATAAGCTCCCAAATCAACGCTTCCATTGAAGTTGCGGGTTTTGTCTATGAGATCAAGCGGGTAGGCAGCGATTGCTGCATTGTCCCCTGCATCAATGGCTGGAGAACAGGCGGAAAGCGCAAATGCCTGCGGGAAAAGTGGATTGGGACCATTGATTGGTCCGGTAAACAATGGATCCTGGTCCAGGATATTGCTTCCACCAGCAAAGCCGCCTTCAACCAAAGAATAAGAGACAGTCGGACTGTTGTTGGTCCAGGCAATGTCAGATCCGATCTGAGAAAGATTGCCCCAGATGATTGCGTTGGTAATGCTCCCATTCGATCCATTGCCATAAAAAGCAGCAGCACCCTCCATCGCATCATTTTGAGAAAGGCTTACATTGGTCAGGTTCATTTGCACCGTGCCTTCTCCCCAAACTGCACCACCTTTGTCATTGGCCAGATTCCGAATCATCAGGCTGTTAAAAACGTCCAATTGAGCCTGGTTCAGCAGCGCAATGGCTCCGCCTTTGGTATCACTTTGATTGGCCACAAAGCTACAGCCTTCCATGCTCAGGCCAGACACATTATCTGCCGAAGCAAGGGCGCCACCTTGAGCATCAGCCATATTTCCAATAAAGCGGCAGTTGTCAAAACTGGCAAAGTTTCCTTCTGTCCCACGCGCATAAAATGCGCCCCCAGGGCCTTCACTTTGATTCTCCCGAAACAAACAATCCGTGTAGGTTGAGGCCATGGCATAACCAAAGGCAAACTCTCTGACCGCACCGCCTCCGGCTTCAGCATAGTTGCCGATGAATTCACAATCTTCAAAATTGGCCCGAAGGGTATCGGGATTTACATACGAATTGCCCAAAAGCAATGCGACAGCTCCACCTTCGCCTTTGGCGTGATTGTTCAGAAATTTACATGCGAGAAAATCAATCTTTTGGAGAAAAAAAGCCGAATTTGGCGTACCAACTGAAACCGCTCCGCCTGCCCCTGCGCTTTCATTTCCGCGAAATACACAGCCATTCATGATCACATCGCCATCTGGCTCAAATGCTATCTGACGAAAAGCCCCGGTTCCATTGGATAGGTTTCCATTGTCCCGGAAAAGGCAGTCTGTAAATCGACATCTCCCGCTCCCATCTTCCTCTAATTCATTGTAGCAACCACCAAGTCCGTTACGCAAAAAACGGCAATTTGTGGCGTTAACAGATCCACTGAGCTTTCCCATATAACTGTCAATCCCATAGAGGTCGTTTTCAATGAAATCAGTATTCACAAAGCCACCACTCACATTCCCCCTGGCATTGTCAGCACGATAGCCGTTTTTATTTTGACGTAAGCTGGAATTTTCCATTCGGAGTACAGCATTGAAGTTATACACCCCATCAGCAGTGTTTCCATCAATGGTACTCTGGCTGATCAGCAAACGACCAAAAGCATCGATATCATCACCGGAATTGGTCAGACCAATGCCTCGATTGTTGGAGATCTGACACTTTTCGATTCTAACGGTATCACCATAAATCACAAAGCAGCCATTGCCGTAATTCTCGCTGATGTAACAGTTTCGGATCAGGCTTTTTCCGCCAGCAGCATAAAGTGCAGCCTCCCCAAAAAAGTTACCCGCATTGGGATTTGCGGCTTCAATACGGAATCCGTCCAGTACCAGAAACTGTGCCCTTGGCAGAGAAACGATTTGGTGGCTGTTATCAGAAAATCCAAATGCAAAACTTACACCAAGGTCGTCCTGGTTCAGGTCACCACTCAGAATACTCGGATAAAGCACTGGATTGCGCTGTGTCAATGTAGGACTGCCCTGATTGGGAAAGCCCCCCAGGTAGACGACCTGATCAATCAGCGCGAAAAATGCAGTTGGATCATTGACCTGGGAAGGCAGGTAGGTTCCGGCAGCAACCCAGACAGTATCTCCGGCAGAAACAGCGGCAAGGGCATCCTGTAAATCCACGAAGGCATCTGCCCAATTGGTGCCATTATTGGCGCCACTGGCCGATTGATTGACGTGGATAAGGGCTGCGGAAGAGAGGTTAACAGAAAAAAGAATGAGAAGATTGGTTATGCAAATTCGTGTCAGAAATGACATGTTTTCAATAGTGTTTAGGAAATAAAAAGTATCGATTGAATAGCCTTGATGTGTGTCTTCAGTGGTCTTGCTGCCTTATATTTCAGGCAAAAGGATATCATAAAGCGTGGATCAACATGCTTCTACAATCCCTCAACCTACAGGCAGAGACAGGTGCAATGGATTTGGTTACATTAACATGTGGTTGTGCTGAAAGGGACGATTGATGAGCTGGATGTAGACGCAAGAATGCTGCGCCCAGGCAAGTTTTTGCATATGGGTAGTGCTTAAATGTGAATACGTAGAATGTGTGATGTGTTTCCTTTGCTTAATAGCGTACTCAAAAAGAAAAAAGAATAGGTGAAATATGTGAATCCCTGAGTCAACTGTCAGATGAAAGGTTCTAAAGGTAGAAAAGGCCGCCTCAGTGGTCTCGACATTCCTTCTCCCGCAGAAGGAAAAAAGACAGATTTGCGCATCGGTGATCAGCATAAATTCGTATTTTTGATAAATGCCTTTACCCCAAGAGAAAATCATTCTATGGTAGTAGAAAACAATCGCCACGCAGAGGTGGCACATAAGTTTGAAGCAGTCGATTATTATTTGCTCGATGAACTGCTGACGGAGGAACATAAACTCATTCGCGGCTCGATCAGAGATTGGATCAATCAACGGATTACACCATACATCAACCAATGGGCACAGGATAATCATTGTCCCAAGGATCTGGTCGGTGAGATGGGTGCCCAGGGCTTATTTGGGCCCTCTTTGCCTGAGAAGTACGGCTGCCCCGGACTGGATGAAATTTCCTACGGCGTCATCATGCAGGAAATCGAACGCGCCGATTCAGGCATACGGTCGATGTGCTCTGTCCAGGGCTCTTTGGTGATGTATCCGATTTACAAATATGGAAGTGAGGAACAACGGCTGAAGTACCTCCCGCGCCTCGCTTCCGGCGAATTGATGGGATGCTTTGGCCTCACTGAGCCTGATCATGGTTCCAATCCCGGTGGCATGACCACACATTATACTGATGAAGGCGATCACTATCTTCTCAACGGAGCCAAAACCTGGATTTCAAACTCCCCTTTTGCAGACATTGCTGTGGTCTGGGCCAAGAATGAATCCGGCCGGATTCACGGTTTGATTGTTGAACGTGGCATGGAAGGCTTCACCACTCCGGTCATTCACAACAAATGGTCTCTGCGTGCCTCTGAAACCGGCGAGCTGGTGTTTGACAACGTCAAGGTTCCCAAGGAAAATCTTTTGCCCAATATCTCCGGCTTGCGCGGCCCACTGGGTTGTCTCGACAAAGCCCGCTACGGCATTGCCTGGGGCGCAATTGGTGCCGCCATGGATTGCTACTATACGGCTTTGAACTATGCCAGGGAACGCGAACAATTTGGAAAGCCCATCGCCGGCTTTCAATTGCAGCAGCGTAAACTGGCTGAAATGGTCACTGAAATCACCAAAATGCAGCTGCTTGCGTATCGACTCGGCCAACTTATGAATGAAGGCAAAGCCTCTACGCAGATGATTTCCATGGCCAAGCGGAACAATGTAGACCATGCATTGAAGATTGCACGTGAAGCAAGACAGGTTCTGGGTGGCATGGGCATTACCGGAGATTATCCCATTATGCGCCACATGATGAA
>JBCBZF010000418.1:0-5901 GCA_039815525.1 Bacteroidota bacterium
CAGCTATACCATTGAAATGAAAGACTGCGTCTTCAAACAGGTGGCGCAGGCAAATGTGCCTTTCAATGCGCCGATTTTCTTTGAAGTAACCGACTACAGCAATGCCTCGCCACGCTTTGGTGGCGCACAGTTTGATGATTGCCTGGTGGTGTACGGCAATGATGAGCCCTTCTTTGATCTCTATGAAAATCTGCCCACTTCAGATGGTTTGGGCAGACTCTCTGGTCATTTCACTGTGGTCAATCCCTATCCGCAAAGCCTCAATCTGGGCAGCAATCCGCTCAATGCCAGCCTGAATTTTCAGCGCATGGACAGCCTGCCGCAGGCAGACCTCAGCTTCCACACCAGCCAAGACAGGGTATTGGAAGGCACGCAGGTCAGTTGGCAATGGCAGAGAAATGGTCCTTCGCTCGATTTTCCCATCAGCCAAACCTATGAACTGGATGGAACCGTAACGGAAGGAAAAGATGTGGCGCACAGCAATGGTTTTATCATTTTCCCGGCCAATCAAACGGAGATTTCGGATAGTCTGGCCACTTACCAGGATGATGTCTCTGACGATGTAGAAGCATTGATTCTTTACCCAAATGCCAATGATTGCGCGCAGTTGCAGACTGATTCTGTAGTGGTTTTGATCGTCGAAAATCTCACGACCAGTCTATCCGTTGAAGGTTCTTCTGCTCTGCGAATTTTCCCCAATCCAACGTCAGATTTCCTCCAAATCGACGGTGCATCCATCTCCAGTTGGCACCTCTTCAGTACCGAAGGTAGGAAGCAGATGCAGGGTCATGATAAAAAACTGAATATCAAACATTTACCCAAGGGGGTATTTATCCTTGAAGTTGTAGATCATACAGGGAAGTCATGGTTTGGCCGGGTGGTCAAAAAATAATTGACTTTCCTGAGATGAATTTTGTGGAATCTGACAACAGATTCCATCTTCCTGATAAACACAATACATTTTGACCTGGGATTCACCCAAACCAAGTACCACACGTCTCTCACAGCACCCACTACCGACAATTTATTGACAAAGGAATGAGCGGTTTATTTGATAAGCCGCTTTTTTATTTGCGTCAAAAGGAAGCACAGACGGTTGGCTTTTCAGCCTGAAAATGACTAGCCTTGGTTGTGATGAAGATTTTACTTTTGGCCCCATTCTTTACTGGTTCACATCGTCGATGGGCTGAAGGTCTGCAACAACATTTGGCAGCAGATGTGCATATTCTCAGCTTAGCGGGGCGACATTGGAAGTGGCGCATGCACGGGGCAGCGGTCAGTTTTGCCGAACAATTCAGAGAACTTGGTTTTCGGCCGGACCTCATCCTCGCCACGGATATGCTTGATCTCGCCAGCTTTCTGGCCCTGAGCAGGCCATTATCCGATGGAATTCCTGCTGCTGTCTATTTTCACGAAAATCAACTCAGCTATCCCTGGTCTCCCACCGATCCGGATACCGGACAACAACGGGATCGACACTATGCTTTCATCAATTATACTTCGGCATTAGCAGCCGATGCCTGCTTCTTCAATTCAGCCTTTCACCAGGGCATTTTCCTCCAACAATTACCAGACTTCCTTCATGCGTTTCCAGACCATCAGGACAAACACCGCGTGGCCGAAATTGCCGCCAAAAGCAGTGTTTTGCCACTGGGACTGGACCTAAGCGCTTTTCAGGGCGTTTTTTCACCTTGCACACATCACACTCCTACGATCCTCTGGAACCACCGTTGGGAATATGACAAAGCACCGGAGACCTTTTTCAAGACACTTTTTCAGCTGCAAGAACAAGGGTATGACTTTCAATTGATCGTATTGGGAGAAGGCTACCGAAAGCAACCATCAATTTTTTCTCAGGCAAAAGCACAACTGGCAAAACACATCATGCATTGGGGCTTTGTAGACAACCGAAGGCAATACCATCAGCTGTTGCGACAGGCCGATTTGCTGCCCGTTTTTTCCCATCATGATTTCTTTGGGATCAGCGTGGTGGAAGCCATTGCCGCTGGTGTGTTTCCCATCCTCCCCAAGCGTTTGGCTTATCCCGAACATATTCCGACCTCACTGGCATCTCAACACCTGTTTGACTCAGATGAATTGGTGGGCGAAAAGCTGCGTAATTTCTTACAAAAAGGAGGCTTACAAGCGGATCAATCTCTGGTAGAATACGTACAAAAATATGATTGGCGACAACTCGCGCCGCAGTATCTTGCTGCATTGACTGCGGTCGGGAAAAAGCCGTAGTTTCGTCTTCCAAATACATTCACATGCCCAGTCTGATTGCCAGTATGTTTCGCCAGACCTGCCCTCGTTGCCGGACAGGAAAGTTATACCAGCATCCCAACCCATACCGATTCAAAAGCATGACCACCATGCACAAAAACTGTCCGCATTGCGGACAAGACTTTGGGGTGGAACCAGGTTTCTATTTTGGGGCAGCTTATGTGAGTTACGGTTTCAACATTGCCATCATGGTGGCAGTGTTTGTGGCTTTATACGTATTCAATCTGGCGACTTTCTGGAATGTTTCCATCGGTCTGCTGGCCACTGTAATTTTGCTCACACCGGTCATCCTACGCTGGTCCCGCTCAATCTGGATTCATGCTTTTGTCAAATACCAACCGGAAAAGGCGACAAAACCGTAAGTTTACAGCATGGATTTTCTGAGTGGACAAACCCTGCTGTTTGATAAACCCAAAGAGTGGACCTCCTTCGATGTGGTCAAAAAAGTGCGCAATGCCATTCGCATCAAAAAGGTAGGCCATGCTGGTACGCTTGATCCGTTGGCAACCGGCTTGCTGATTCTTTGTACGGGAAAGCACACCAAGCAAATCAACGATATCCAGGGACAGGAAAAAGAGTACCTCACGGAATTTAAGCTCGGGGCGACCACGCCTTCCTATGATGCTGAGTTTCCGGAAGAAAATCTCTGTGATGCCAGCCAGATTCGTCCAACTGATATTGAAGCCGTCCTCCCGCAGTTTACAGGCACAATCACCCAGACACCGCCGATCTTTTCAGCAGTTAAAGTCAATGGAAAACGTGCGTATAAGGCGGCTCGTTCAGGTGAAGAAATTGTCCTCAAAACCCGCCAGGTCGAAGTCTATGAATTTCGGTTGATGAAGGCAGATTTACCGGATGACCATTTTCGGGCGCTGATTCGGTGTAGCAAAGGCACCTATATTCGCAGCCTGGTGCATGATCTGGGGCAAGCCCTGGAAGTAGGTGCCTACATCCGGGAACTCCGCCGGACCAGAATTGGCGCATACCAGGTAGCTGACGCATGGCAAATTGACGACTTCGTCAACATGGTCAAACAAAGCAATCCCTGAATGGGTTCTGCCTTTCCTATTGGATAAAAACGTAACTTAGCCCGCAGACGGATCTGTCGCTTTCATGAAGGTATACCGCGCCCTTGAGGCTTACGAAAAAGGAAAAAAAACAGTCGCAACCATCGGGACGTTTGATGGGCTGCATCTGGGCCACCGCACCATTTTGGACAGGCTACGCAGCCGCGCCACTGAGATCGGTGGAGAAACGGTTTTGATTAGTTTTCATCCCCATCCCCGCCTCGTTCTTTTTCCTGACAACAACCCACTTCGACTCCTGCATACGCTCGAAGAAAAAATTGCCATGCTGGAGGAAATTGGGATTGATAAACTGCTCTTGATTCCTTTTACCAGGGAATTTTCACGCATGAGTTCCAATGTATTCATTCGGGACATTCTGGTCCAGACTGTGGGCATTCACCATCTTTGCATTGGCTACGATCATCATTTCGGTAAAAATCGAACGGGAGGCATAGAGGAATTGCGTGAGTACGAGCCTCGTTACATCCAAACTGTTGAGGAGATTCCTGCGCAGACCATTGATGATGCCAATATCAGCAGCACCAAGATCCGCAATGCCCTCTTGTCAGGGGATGTACAAATGGCCCAAAAATATCTGGGCTATCAGTATAGTTTGGCAGGAGAAGTGGTCCATGGCGCAAAACAAGGGCGACAGTTTGGCTATCCGACTGCCAATCTAAAGCTGGATGATCCACTGAAATTGATTCCCACCGACGGGGTCTATTTTGTCGAAGCTGATATACGAGGCAAAACCTATTTCGGCATGATGAGCATCGGCAAAAAGCCTACTCTGGGCGAACATGAGCGCGCATTGGAAGTATATTTGTTTGATTTTTCGGGGGATATTTACGGAGACAAAGTACGGGTCAACTTCCTCGAATTTCTGCGGCCCCAGCAAAAATTTGACTCTATCGATACGCTCATCAAGGCCATCGATGGTGATCGGGATCGCTGTTTGAAGTTGATTGCCGAGAGAAAAGCTTAGCTTGCAGAATGTAGCGATCCTTTTTTCAACGGCTGTTGGAAAAAGGTTTCTTTTTCCTGAATCACTTCTTTTTTAGGCGTAAATCCGCATAACATGCTATTTACCAATGAGAACATTGTCCCTGAATCCCTGCCGCAACTAGCAGAGAGTGAAGAGAGAGGATTGGAAAAAAACTATCTCAAGGTTCAATTGATTGGATTGGGCATCTTCCTCGCCATTTTGCTGGTTCCAGCAATCGTTTTGATTTTTGTTGAGAAAGTTCCGGCCTGGGCCAATATCTTGATATTCGCTGTATGGTTCCTGATTACCGGATTGAGTGTCATGTTGACTGTTTTAGGATTTCCACGCAAAAAAATCAGCCTGCGGGAAAAAGATCTTAGCTATCGGAGTGGCCTGCTGTTTCGGTCCGTTCAGTCGGTTCCTTTTGCCCGGGTACAGCATTGTGAAGTGAGTCAGGGGCCCATTGCCAGGATCTTTGGTCTGGCCAGTCTCAAAGTCTATACGGCTGGTGGCAGCGGGAGTGATCTGAACGTCCCGGGTTTATTGCCGGAGAAGGCACACCAAATCAAAGATTTTATCCTTCAGCAATTGCCCGACCATGCTTGATGCCTTAGATCGTTTTACACCGCAGAGCTGGTCCGAGCCCCAACGGCAATCACCGGTCGCGGCCATTTTCATTCTTCTTAAGTTTTTGAAGCGTGCCATTCGCGCATTGTTTCCTTTAATTGTTCTGATTCTGGTCCAATCGAAGGATAACTTCATGATTTACCTGCTGTCATCCTTACTGGTCTTTCTATTGGTACAAGTCATATTTTCTTTGCTGGCTTATTTCCGCTACTACTTTTATGTCAAAGGCAGTGAACTGGTGATCGAAAAGGGGATCTTCAAAAAGACCAAGCTCAATTTGCCTTTTGATCGCATACAGACCATCAATTTCGAACAAAATCTCCTGCATCAGCTGTTGGGCGTGGTACAATTGAAGATCGATACGGCTGGCAGTGCCAATGCAGAGATGAACATTGATGCTCTCAGCAAACAAAAAGCCGAGCAGTTGCGCAATTTTATTCTCCAGCAAAAAGCAGAGACTGCCCCAAGGCAGGAAAGCGAGCTCTCAGAAGGGGAAACGGAAGTCGTAGCTGCATCGACCGAGGATCATGTGGTTTTCCGGCTCCAACCACAGGACCTGCTAAAGGTTGGGGTCAGCCAAAATCACTTACGGACCGGCGGTCTGATCCTTGCGTCCATTTTCGGATTGCTGCAATTTCTCCCGGAAGAGTATACCTATCGGGAAGTTGCCCGCTATGCCACCGAGGCGATCGGGATCGGACTGGATCTGGGGTGGGCATGGATCGTCGTCTTTTTCATCCTTTTTCTACTCATTTCATTTCTGGCCTCGTTGGTACGGACGGTTTTGGACTATTTTGATTTACAGCTCCGATACAATGAAAAAGGCTTTAAACTCATTGCCGGCTTACTCAATCGTCAGGAACAGTCTGCTTCTCATAACAAAATTCAGTTTATTCGCTGGGATACTGACCCACTGAAAAAGCTGTTTGACCTCCACAC
>JBCBZF010000904.1:0-2996 GCA_039815525.1 Bacteroidota bacterium
ACCCCAGAAAACAGAAGCCGAAATCCGCCAATTTCAAATGGAAACGGACGATTCTGGAAAAAATACGGGCGAATTACAGTCAGAATCAGAGAAAAAAGGAAGTTCTGGCGCGCCTGCGAATGTGGCAGATTTGATCGATACCCTCGAAATCGGTGCAGAATCGACCTTTCACCGCCTTTGGCTGGCCGATCAGAAGGTTTTGGCCCTGGCCGTGCTCTTGGTGCAAAGCTATTTGAAAAAGCTTGCCCCACTCATGGGACGTGATTATCACCCTTCTGAGCAGAAACGGGCGATTCTGGCCGCAATCCGTCTGATTGAATGCTGGCCAGATCAGCAGAAAGGTGGAGCGGTGGACCGATTACTACTCACCATCGATCACATGGCGGTTTGGTTCAGGAAAAAGGCTGATTCCGGTGGGAATCCGTGGTTTTTGCCGCCCTCACAGTATTTCGATCCGGATTCTGCCAATGGAATTCTGGGGGCAGAAAAGCGATTCCTGAGAAAATACGAAGAGACCGGTAAGAGTTGGAAGGAGGCAAAAACGCTGAAATCACTCGAAAACAGCCAATCTGCGGAAGAAGCGAAGCAACGCTATAAATCCGATCATCACACCATTGCCTTCTACCTGAAGCAGAAGATGATGGCCATACATCCCAATGATATGCGATTACGCGCGGCAAGCCTTGATAAGTGGGCCTACCATCTAAACATGCTCAGTCGCAAGAATCAGAAGAATATTCAGCAGATCCACAAAGTGGCAGTCTGGATGATGGAGTCAAAGACCAATTCCGCGCGATTCTGGCGGAAAGAGTGGTCAGAAGTTGGCATCCGTTCCACCTGGTCCTTCCGCAAGCACTTCCAAAAGATGCAGGACCAGATGCAGTATCAGGAACTGCGCAGAATCGGCCGGAATGAGGCCCCAGGCAGCAAACGAATCCCAAGACGACAATATGGATGAGAAGCAAAGAGGCACGGTCATCGTGCCAAAGGTTGAACCCGGCAAAATCGTGCTGAAACTATGGGTGCGCTGGCGGCCTGAATTCAAATTCACTGCCTACGATACCTACACCTACGAAAACAGCATCAATCCCAGCCAGAAGCAGTCAAAAATGGATTATTACCAACAAAAGGCGCTGAAATTTTTCAATGAAAAGCGCATCTGGGAAGCGAAAATCTTCGAATTCCCCGGTAATCATACCCTCTGGGCAAAGCGGGTGCCTTTCAAGAACCAACAAACAACCGAATTCAGATGAAGCCCATCAGAATACAATTCGATAATGCCGAAATCAGGCTGATTTCGCAGCTTCTGGACGATGCCGACCAGTTTACGGCCCTCGCCAAGGCGAATCCCTCTCTTACGGCTGAAAGCCAAAAGTATGTAGGTTTCATCGACAAGTTTCTGACTTCTCTTTTCGAGGAGTTGGAAACCCGATTCCATGCGAAAAGGCGCGAAAATAGCTATACCCCAAGTCTGAAAGTACATGAAGCTGTGATCCTGTATGCAATCTTCTTTGCGTCTATCACCGAATCCATTGCAGAGCAAAGTCTTTGTCGCCAAATCCTCGCCAAAATCGAACCGGAGCTGCTATGAAAGATTCACGCCGATACTACCTCCATCGTAAGGTCAGGCAGCTTTATAAACTGAATGCCAGATCCAAAACGATTTATGTGCCTTTCGACACAATTGTGAGCGACAAATACACCCAGGAGCTGATGAAGTCCGGATACTCTGTTCAACTCTTCATTCCAAGCTAACATTCATGACTGATTCCATCATCTCCTGGCTTGAAGCCATCACCACCACCGCGCCGCTGACCTTAATTACCATTGTCGTGCTTTTATGGTGGTTGATGGAACGCCTCCAACTCGCCCGGACCACCCGGATCATTCTTCTGTTTTCGGCCTTGATGGTCGGAGAAATCGCAGCAGGAACCTTTGCCCAGGCTAAGATTGGCGGCCATTGGTTTCCCTATACGGCCATCACCATTGTCCTGCTACTCGGCACTTTCTCCGCCCTCAAAAATGAACTGCGAATCAGTTCCGGAGAAAAAAGAGACCGTCTGGAGAAAAACGGAAAATTATCCGGTTGGCAGGAAATCACCTCGGAGAAAATCACCATTACAGCGGAAAAACATGATTCTTGACTTACTCACCGGAAAATTCGGATCTGTCCGGGCCTACCTGCTCAGACTGGTCTTTATCCTGGCCATATTAGGCGGGTACTTCCTCTATGCCACTGTCTGGAATGTCTTCAATCATCCTGAGCAGTTTCCAGTATACCAGCATGGCTTCCTGGTTATCAACCTCATCATTCTGATCGCCTTCTTACTGGCATTCATCGGGCCGTACTTCGTTCGGTCTGGTGAAGTTATCGAAGCAACTTATGAAGAGGATGAGGATGAAGAAGAGATCGAAGAACGCTTTGCCTTTGAATACATGCTCAATCGCGGCTACAATGAGGAAAAGCGGACCACAATATCCACCCGGGAAAAAGAGTATCTGACCGAAGCGGAACTCTACCAGCGTTTGCGCACCTGGTCTGGCAAATTGTATGCAACGGATTGGAATATCCTGCTTAGTCAGAAGGCAGTCAAAGAGTCCAAAAGGTGTCGTTTGTTCTGTCTGACAGAACAGCGCAAAGCAAGCGCCAAAGAGAAGGAAGCAGAAGCGGCTTAAGCCTCTCCCCCAGACGAAAAATTTACCTCCAAAAACGCGACGTACGTCGATACGTCGGCCATTTTACCTCTCCCCCATCGTTTCGATAGGGGAGGGTCCACAAAAAGCCCATAAAAATGAACTCTCAAAGCAACTTTATCAGCTACCTCAAACACCCGCTGGCCTATATGCTGGTGGTCTGCATGATCCTCGTCTGGACTACCTATCACAGTCTTCAAGTCTATGTCTCATTGTTTCCACAGGCAACCACTTTGGAGCGGGTCTGGGTGATCGTGGGTCTGATTGCCATTGATGCCTCTGTGATCCTCTTCACCGTCAAC
>JBCBZF010001082.1:0-2442 GCA_039815525.1 Bacteroidota bacterium
CGGTCATCGATGAATTGATGGAACGTTTGCCAGACCACGTGATCATGGTCCATGACGAGGTGTACTATCACTTCGTAGAAGAGGAGGATTTTCCCTATGCGATTGATGATGTGGTAAAAGGGCGCAATGTCATCGGCTTACACAGTCTTTCGAAAGCCTATGGTCTGGCAGGTATGCGCCTTGGCTATGCGTTTACCACGCCAGAACTGGCGAGCTATCTTCACAAGCTTCGCCGACCCTTTTTGATCAATAATCTGAGCATGGAAGGTGCCATTGCAGCTTTGCAGGATGAGGCACACATTGCACGGACCCGTGAATTGGTGGCCAAAGAGAAACAAGCATTCTACGCGACCTTTACCAAGCTTGGCATTCACTACTGGCCGAGTCACACCAATTTTATTTTATTCCGATCTCCCATTCCTACCCAGCAGTTGATTGATGCATGTTTGCAGCACGGGGTGATGATTCGATCAGGTGAAACCAATGGCGCGATGGGCTGCATTCGGGTGAGTATCGGAATGCCTGCTTCCAATCGTGCATTTTTTGACGCCTTACATACTATATTGGCCGGGTAATTTCGTTTTCCCTTTTGTTAGATTAAACACAACTACTTAGCGATGAACATTCAACAACTGGCCCGCGAGCTGGATGAAGCGGCTTCCCAGGCGCGTCCCATTGGTCAATTGTCTCAAAAGACAACTTTCAATGTCGAGACCGCCTACGATATCCAAAAAGAATCGATTGCACAACGTTATGAGCGGGGAGAGGCATTCATTGGATTAAAACTCGGCTTTACGAGTGAAGCCAAAATGAAACAAATGGGTGTCTCAGATATGATCTGGGGTCGCCTGACCGATAGTATGCTGATTCGGGACGGCAAACTTCGGTTGGACCAATACATCCATCCCCGGGCGGAACCGGAAATTTGTTTTTATACCCGAAAAAAAATTGATCGCGCCATTTCTCTGGAAGAAGCGCCTGAATTTATCGATGCAATCGCTCCGGCAATTGAGATCATTGATTCGCGCTATGAAAACTTCAAGTTTTCGCTGGAGGATGTCATTGCTGACAATTGTTCTTCAGCCGCTTTGGTGGTTGG
The DNA here is from genome assembly GCA_039815525.1 of Bacteroidota bacterium. Classification (GTDB taxonomy): domain Bacteria; phylum Bacteroidota; class Bacteroidia; order J057; family J057; genus JBCAWW01. The sequence goes on from JBCBZF010001082.1 coordinate 1,100, forward strand.
ACGTTGGCATTCAGTTGATACTGACCTCTCTAATCTGTCCATGAAACTCCTCTTCAATGGTGAAGAAAAAGCAGCTGGTACGTCAGCTGCGATTCTGGGCAATCCCTGGCGTTCAGTAGAGGCTGCTGCGCGTCTGGCAGTTCAGTATGGCATTCACATTCCAGCCGGATCATATGTTCTGGCTGGAGCGGCGACGGCTGCAGTCTATCTGGAGCCTGATACCGAAGTGAAAGCCGTGGTTGACCAATTGGGCGAAACCAGTTTTCATACGATTTGATCCAGAAGTCTGACAAGACAATAGGGCGGCGGTTGGCTTTTCGCTAATTTGCCGCCCATTTGGTATTCGGAATATGGCAAACGAAAAATCACTGGTCGAACTGCTTGATCTTGAGCAGATAGAAGTCAATCTTTTCCGCGGCGACAGCCGTGACATCGGCAGCATGAATGTGTTTGGGGGACAGGTATTGGGGCAGGCGCTGAATGCTGCAATCCGAACGGTGGAGTCAGAGCGTTTTGTGCATTCTCTTCACGCCTACTTTCTGTTGCCGGGCGATATGAAAGCTCCAATATTGTACGAGGTAGATCGGATTCGGGATGGGCGGAGCTTTGTCACCCGTAGGGTAGTGGCCATTCAGCATGGCAAGGCGATTTTCAATCTGGCCGCCTCTTTTCAGAAAGTAGAAGAGGGCCCAACTCACCATAGTCAGATGCCGCAAGTACCTGGTCCGGAAGGTTTGCCTACCATGAATGATCTGCGAAAAGAAATTGGTCAACAATTGCCGCCGCGTTTTGCCCGCTTCTTTAACCAGGAATGGCCCATCGAGGTGCGACCCATTGACGAAGTCAATCCACTCAAACCAGAGAAGCGAGAGCCACGCAAACACGTCTGGATGCGTGCCAACGAAAGCTTGCCTGCTGATATTGATTTTCACAAATGTGTATTGGCCTATGCTTCCGACTTCAATCTGCTTTCAACGGCTTTATTGCCCCATGCCATTTCTTATATGACGCCCGGCTTACAGGCAGCCAGCCTGGATCACGCGATGTGGTTTCATCGTCCATTTAAGGCCGATCAATGGCTGCTCTACACCATGGAAAGCCCCAATATGTCCAATGCCAGAGGGCTGGGGATTGGAGAAATTTATACGCAGGAAGGAGAATTGGTGGCGACGGTGGCCCAGGAAGGATTGTTGCGCTTGCGGAAGGGATAAGCGTTAAAGAACGTGAGTTTTGGATAAGCAGTTGTTGTATTTGCTTGGTTATCAGTAGATCCACCCTTCTTTTGATTTTGCGTTCTGGACAAATTACCTTTGAGCCAGAGTTACCGCCAAGGCATAAAAAAG